>JABMNN010000116.1 GCA_013204545.1 Chloroflexota bacterium
ATATCCGATCCGATCGGCACTAAATTCGACAGGTTCAAACTGTGCCAAGGTCGAAACGATCGCAGCTCCCGTCGGAGTCACAGCTTCTCCAACCGGCTGCTTGCCCCCAGCGCGCACCGGTGCGCCCGACGCCTTGTATATCGCAGCGGTAGCAATCGAAGTCGCCCCCATAACGCCGTGGCTACTACCCGACGAACCTGTCCCAACCGGGAACGCCGAAGCATGAATCTTGTCCACGCCTAGCAATCGCATACCAAGGACGGTCGCTGAAATGTCGACCAGCGTATCGACCGTTCCCAGTTCGTGAAGGTGCGTCGATCCCGCCGTGCCCCCATGTGCCGATGCCTCAGCCTCGGCTAACACATCGAAAATCTTCTTGATCGAACGCTTGTCGGAATCTTCTAATGTGGAATCAGCAATCGACGTATAAAAATCGTCCCAAGTCCGTTTGCGCTCTCCATCCCCGTCCAGCACAACATCGACGAGCGTCGCCTCCAAACCACCTCGGCTAACTAGCTTCTTCTCAAGTCGATACCCGCGATCTGGAAACTTATCTAGCTCAACCCGCAGATCGTCTAGATCCAGCCCAACAGCCACCATGGCGCCGAGCAACATGTCGCCGCTGGCACCACCAATCATGTCGATATATGCGGTTGTTTCAGACAATGATGCGAGGCCTTTTCGGTTCCCCTTCCTTCTGGATGGAAGGGGTAAGTGGATGGGTAGATTGTGAAGCGTGATCGAGTCACGATAATGTCGCCCGGAGCTAAAGAGAGCAAATTCGTAACATCAGAATAAATAGCCAGCAGCCCACTGTCATCAAGAATTAATCAGGATCGTTCGTTCATACGCAACCTCGAATCGACCGACCCGACCCGCACTCTATTTTGTCCGACTACCTAAAGGCCCTAATACAGCATTGAGTCCGCCCGATTTGAACCCTTTTGGTTCAAGTTCCATAAATGCATAGCCAGCACCCAGAACCACAGCAGAGGCTTCAGTGCGAACCACCTCGAACCGCATAAAATCCTCAATTGGAATTTCGACCCGCCCAATGTCTCCGTAATGACGCACGCGAACAATCTTGAAGCCCAGATCCCGCAAACCCTTCTCAGCCTTACCGATCATACCGAGTGCTTCAACAGAGACGACCGTTCCATATGGAATACGAGACGATAGGCATGGCTGTGCGGGCTTGTCCCATGTCGGCAAATTCATCTTCAGCGAAAGATCACGAATGTTCTGTTTGGTCATTCCGGCTTCGACAAGCGGTGAAACAACTTCAAAGTTCTTGGCTGCTTCCATTCCCGGACGGTAGTCACCCAAATCGTCAGTATTCGCACCGTTAGCGACCTTACGAATTCCTTCATCACCAGCAACCTTTTCAAGGTGCGTGTACAGCTCAGTCTTGCAGAAGAAACATCGTCGACCATCGTTGGCCAGATACCGAGGATCGTCTATCTCGTTGGTATCGACGATCAAATGCCGCCAACCACGTTCGATCGCCAATTCGGCGGCTGCCACAAGCTCCTCAGGAGCAACGCTCGGTGATCGAGAAGTCACAGCAAGTGCGTTATCGCCAAGCACCTCATGCGCTACGCCAGCAAGGAATGTCGAATCCACCCCACCCGAATAAGCGACGATCAGAGCACCATAACCAGCGATCAGCGACCGTAGTTTGGTGTCTTTTTCATTCAATGAAATTCCGGTCACTGGCTTGATTTGTTCGACCATGCTGACTTGCCTAAAAGCGGTGCGCTTCCGATACGGGTTCTGAAACAGCCGAGCCCGAACTAGGCTGTAAAGCGAATCTTACAGCCTCAGCGATGTTCGTAGGACGAACCACTCTCACCGATTTCGACTTGCCAGCATCTCCGGCAGCATCCGGAATCATGCACGTAGCGAACCCAAGTCGGCCTGCCTCCGCAGCCCGGCGATCTGCCCTGGGAATCGATCGTAACTCACCTGAAAGACCTATCTCTCCAGCGACCGCAATCGTATCGTTTACAGGACGATCCATCATCGAACTCGCAATTGCCAGCGCAATCGCCAAATCAGCCGCCGGTTCTCTAATATCCAGCCCCCCGGTAACGCTAATCACCAAATCGTGACTCGAAACCGGCAGCCGCATGTGCTTCGCTAACACTGCCGTAATAAGGTGCACCCGCGACATTTCGACACCGTTCGCAACCCGCCTTGGCGAAGCCAGTGACGAAGGTGTAGCCAATGCCTGAATTTCGACCGCCAGCGATCTCGTCCCCTCAACAACCAGTGCTATCGCCGATCCAGATACAGCTTTGGCGCGCTGTTGAATGAAAACTTGTGAAGGATCGGAAATTCCAATCAATCCTTCTTCCCTCATCTCAAATACGCCAACCTCATCGGTTGGACCAAAACGATTCTTCACGCCGTGCAGCAATCGAAGTGTTCCGCTAGGGTCGCCACCCATCTGCAGTACAGCATCGACCTGATGCTCCAAAACCCTCGGCCCCGCAATGTTGCCGTCCTTCGTCACATGGCCGCTAAGCATTAATGCTGTGTGACTCGCACGTGCAATTTCTGATAAGAACGCTGCGCACTCGCGAATCTGCGAAACCGTTCCTGAGGGTGAATCAAGATCAGGATGAGTTGCGGTCTGAATCGAATCGACAATCACCACTGCCGGTTCGATAGCTGTAATATGACCGGCAATGTCGAGCACATCACCTGTTCCCGCCATGAACACCCGATCACCCTTCACACCTAAACGAGAAGCGCGAATTCGAATTTGTTCAAGCGCTTCCTCGCCTGTGGCATAAAGAACCGTCCGCCCAGTCTCAGCGATCGCAGCAGCGGCCTGAAGTAAAAGCGTCGACTTCCCAATGCCCGGATCACCGGCCAGCAAAGTCGTCGACCCCGCCACAAACCCACCGCCCAAAACCCTATCCAACTCCTGCAACCCGGTTGGCATGTGAGCAGTCCCGTCAGTAGGAATCTGATTCAATTCAACCGCTGTAACAGTCCTTGAATTATCGCCAATAGCTCGAGTGCCAATACCGGTACGATCTGTGACCATCCGAGAACGTGCCTTAGCAGGCACACGTGCCTCCGCAACCGTGTTCCATTCGCCACACTGCGAGCACTTGCCAACCCACTTCGCAGTCACACGACCACAAGCATTACATTCAAACTGTGTCTTAGAAGATGATTTCACCATGCCCCGAGTATGCCCGTTCACATCATCACCGGCAACACGATATGGCACACAAGGCAGTCCTCTCTCCAATGGAAAGTATTTTGGTTAGGGGGAGCACCCAAATCAGCTACACTTCGCTCATTGTCAAAATTGCAAATAACCATCGAAGAAATCCTAAAAATGACAACAGAACTACAAACCCGCGCCAACATCGTCGGGGCACTTCTCAAAAAGCGAGGTGAAACAATCGCCGTCGCCGAATCGTCCACTGGCGGACTCATCTCCGCAGCTCTGCTTGCCGTTCCCGGCGCCTCTGCCTACTTCATTGGCGGATCAGTCGTCTACACCGCTCCTGCGCTGGAACTATTTTTAGGTATCGACTTCAACGACTACCCCGGCATGCGATCTGCAAGCGAACCCTACGCAGCTCTACTCGCCAAAACCACCAGAGAAAAACTCGAAACAACTTGGGGCATCAGCGAAACCGGAGCCGCAGGACCCACCGGCAACCGCTACGGTGATGACGCTGGGCACACCTGCATTGCCATATCAAGCACCAATGCTGAAGTCGCAATCACTCTCGAAACAGGTGTTACAGACCGAGAAGCCAACATGCGAACCTTCGCCGAGATAGCTCTAGAAACATTCGAAAAAGTGCTCTTGGAAAATTAACAGGCAATGTCCTGCGAGAGTAAATGCACCTACAAAGTTCAGATCGATCACACTTCGTTCGGGAAGGGGTTGATGAGCCATACAGCAGTCCTCAAAACACGAGTGCATTATTACTCACGGTTCAGACGTAGGTTGTAACGCCAACCAACAACGAATCTCCGCCCAAGGCCAAAGAATCACTGCAAAGCAATTCGATTAGGTCAAGAAATAAAACGTCACACCCGTTGATCATCAAACTAAATGGGGAACTCCACCGCAACTCTGGCTCCGGTTCCACCGTTCAGGCGACGGTTAGCGATACGAACTCGCCCGCCGTGTAGTTCAACCAACTGTTTCACCAAATAAAGTCCTTGCCCTGTACCCGGCACACGGCGTGTGTTTTCGTTGTCTACCCTGTGAAACAGTTCGAACACCTTCGCAAGGTCTGCCTCTGGAATTCCAGGACCCTCATCCATCACTGTCACGACTGCAGTACTCTCATTGGCGACCACCGATACCCGTATAGTCGTGTCACGGGGTGAATACTTCGAGGCATTACTGACTAAGTTAGAAATAATTTGGGTCATCCGTCGTCTATCAACAGAAGCATGAACCGGAAAATCAGAGGCCACGAAATCCACAAGCTGACCACTCTCATCAAGTCCGGGCTTCATACCTTCGAGGACACCCACCACTAATTCGTCAAGATCAGTGTCAACCGGTGACAGAACGATATTTCCACGCTCAATACTCGCAACTTCAACCAAATCCTGAATCAATGCATCAAGCTGCCATGCGTTTCTCTGAATGATCTTCAACTGCTGGGACTGGCGGGCCGAAAGTTCTTCACTACCCTGCCTTACAAGCAAATCAGCGAACGCGATAATGCTGGTCAATGGTGTTTTCAATTCGTGAGAAAGCAAATTAAGGAAATCATTCTTAGCCTCGTTCACACTCGCCAGTCGAGCTGTCTCAGACTCCAGCCTTATTGATCTTTCTCGCTCTTGAGCTAACTCAATTGAACGGCGAAACAACTGTTGATTGGCAATAATGCCTGAAATCTGATTCGCAACCTGCTCAATAACTAAAACATGCTCAGAATCGTAAGCATTCGGTTCACTCGAAGAAACCTGAAATACGCGAGCGAAGTCACCATCTCGCCCCATAGGCATCGTAACCGTCGACATTATTCCTCGGCTATTGCCAACCCAATTTTCGAATCGAGCCGCATCCTTTTCATTGTTAATGATCACCCTCTCGCCAATATCTGCTGCATAACCTGTCGGGGTGCCACCGGTTCTAAAACTGGTTCGCTCCAGTCCTGACAATTTAGCGTTACCACTGACGTATAGAGTTTCGCCAGTCTGGTTCAACACATCCACGTTCGATATCGCAACGCGATCTACAGCAATCAGTTCTGATAACAAATTTACAAAATTATCGAACGCAACGTTCGAATCCAGTGAAGAACCGATCTCCCGGGATATTTGAGCTAGAAATCCTTGCCTGCGGGCGTATTCCTGAGCAGCTTCATGCAAACGAGAATTCGTTACAGCACTCGAAATTCTCGAAGCGACCTCCGACACAAGTTCATGATCAGAGCTATCGAAATGACCTTTCTGACTTGTGAGAACGTGGAGCACTCCGATTACAACCCCATGATCCATTAGAGGTGCCGCAATCCATGCCCGTAATCCCGTCAATCGAAAGTTAGTCTCGGCGCTCGTACGTTCGTCGGGACCAAGGTTAGGATCATCATGGGTGGTCTCAGACGAGGTAAAAATCAACCGCTGCTCTTTGGCAACCAACCCGCTTATTGAACCAGCAAGAGGCTCAACAACTCGCTCAGGTGAATAATCTCCTGAAACCAGATAGTCCAGCTTTGTTCCCGCCTCGATATCGATGTCCGTTATCGCTACATAGTCCGAAGATAGAGCGGTTTTTAAAACATCAGCAAAACGGTCAAACACGTCGGAAATATTGATATTGGATCCAATGATTTGTCCGACTTCATTCAAAACGCCCCGACGTGTCGCTTCCTTCGACAATGACTCTGACAGGGAAACACTCAAGAACGATCCCGAAATCTGTGCGGCTATCCGTTCTCCCAGTCGCAAACTCTCTTCGTTGAACGTTTGATCTCCGCTGGTATTCAAAGTCAGTGTGCCAACCACGACTCCCTTCACAATCAATGGAATGTTTAGCACACCTGTCAGCCCTGCTGAAGAATCAGGTGCACCCGGCAATATTCTGGAAAATTCGCTTGGGTCACTAAAATTCAAAAACAGACCGGTTTTAGTCTCGACTAACTTCTCTGCGCTAGTTCCGATCAAATCATGAGATGTTCCCGTTTCCCATCCGGAAATATCTGACCCATCTGAATTAATTGAATATTTGGTAGTGATCGTCCGGGTCGAGAGATCAATTTCGGCCAAAGTTATGCGACGGTGAGGAATTAAATCGTTCACCAATGTTGCAAACGTCCGGTAAATATCGTCGACACGGTGCGAGCTCGAAAATATCCGCCCAATCTCTCCTAGCTTCGCCTGTAGTTCGGATTCCCGAGTCAATGCCTCCTCGGTCTGGGTCGAGAGAATAAACCGGCTCAGTTCCGTCGCAAACGTTTGCAACGGAATTGCATCGCTCACGGTCAGGGCATCGTTCACAGCAAAATAAACGGTGATCGCTCCGAACGGCTCGTAGCGCCCACCGATCGTCGCCGCAATTCCGCCTTCGTACCCTAGCCCACGAAACATAACTGGCAACCGAGGTCCATCGCCTTCCCCTGACAGGCTTGATACACCCTGCACAAAAACTGCCTGCGTAATCAACCCATCATCATGCCGAGGAGTAACCATGCCAACAAACTCATCAGGGAGATTAAACACGCTCTCGATCACGTACTCGTCATGTGATGGATCGATCCTCCATATGGCAACCGGGTGATCAGAGTATGTGGAAGACGCCAATTTCATCACTAGCTCAAAAACTTCGGAGATATCTCTCGAAGTCAGCTCCAGTTGGTGAACACGCGCGAAGATCTCGGCAGCACCATCGCCTCGAACTCCAGACGCACCCGAACGACGAACTACGACCCTTAACAAATCCTGTTCAGGATCGCGTAAAACACGTAGCGATACCTCGACAGGCACCAAGCTTCCATCTGCATGAATGGCATTCAATTCAAGTCCAATACCCATAGTCCGCGCATGCGGACGATGAGAATATCGCGCCAAGTGATCACGGTGTTTTGACCGAAGATCAACCGGCACCAGCAACTCAATGTTCTTGGCAATCAACGCAGAACGAGCGTATCCAAATACACCTGTTACCGAATCAGAAACAGACGTGATTGCCCCGTACAGATCGGTGACGATCAGCACATCCTGCTCAGATAGTATTTTCTGCTCTACTAAGTTCATACCACTCTAGGGACAACAACCAGCCTGATGACAGCACAAAGAGTAACCACGTTACGTTGCGTACTTTACCTCGGTCATAATTATAAAGAGAGACACGTCACACCCGTATTGATCAAGTAACTGCCCCACTTCTTCAGACACACCCGCAAGCAACAATTAGGGGAGAGTTAAAACCCTCCCCTAATTTCTTACTTATTTTCGTTCAACGACTACGTGCTTCCTACAGCTTCTTTATCATCATTGTCGTTAGAGCCAACACTCGCTTTACTTCGAGAAACTCGCTTCTTCTTCGGAGTCCGAACTATAATCGCTCCAGCCTCGATGTCGAGTTCCACGGTCTCACCCGCATCAAACTCGCCACGCAGCAACTTCTCAGAAAGCTGATCCTCTATCTCGTCCTGGATCAACCTGCGCAATGGCCGTGCTCCCATCTTAGGGTCAAAACCATGTTCGGTTAGATAATCCCGTGTCGCATCTGTAACCTGCATCACTAGACCGTGTTCAAGAACGCGACCTTCCAGTTCCTTCATCATGATGTCCACGATCTCAAGGATGTGTGCACGATCCAAGGGACGGAACACGACAGTCGCATCAATACGGTTCAGGAACTCAGGTTTAAATCCGTTGCTGGGGTCCTTGACCGCTTCAAGCACTCGGGACTTAACACGTTCGTAGTCCAACTCCTCGGCCTTATGGCCGCCGAGGGTGAAACCAAGGCCTCCACTGCTCTGAATCAAGTTCGAACCCAAGTTCGACGTCATAATTATCACTGTGTTTTTGAAGCTCACCTTTCGACCCTTAGAGTCGGTCAAGTGACCATCTTCAAACACCTGCAACAAAATGTTGAATACATCAGGGTGAGCCTTCTCGATCTCATCGAGCAGAATCACAGAATATGAACGACG
>JABMNN010000117.1 GCA_013204545.1 Chloroflexota bacterium
CATCTGAGCTCTACAAGCCATTCATCATCCGGAAAATGCTTGAAAGAGGCATCGTAAAGACGGTAAAATCAGCGAAGAAGATTGTTGACAGGAAAGATCCTGTCGTTTGGGATATCCTGGAAAATATTCTGAAAGGACATCCGGTCCTGCTTAACCGTGCACCTACACTGCACCGGCTGGGGATCCAGGCATTCCAACCCAAGTTGATTGAAGGGAAAGCGATCCAGCTTCACCCGCTTGTTTGTACGGCGTTTAATGCCGACTTCGACGGTGACCAGATGGCTGTGCATGTCCCGCTTTCACGAGAGGCAGTTCTTGAAGCACAGAGATTGATGCTTTCGACCAACAACATGCTTTCGCCGAGCTCTGGCTTCCCAATAGTTTCACCAACTCTGGATATGGTTCTAGGCATGTACTACCTCACCGGCATTGACGGTGAGGGACTCACGCCCGTTGAGCGTGACGAAGAAGGTAAGGCAAAGTACAAGATATTCGCGAATTTCGAAGATGCTCGTTTCGCACACGATGTAGATCGTTTGAAGTTGCGTGAAGTTGTTCGAGTTCGAGATGACAATGGTGAGTGGATTGAAACGACTGTTGGTCGGATCATATTCAACCGCTCGCTTCCTGATGTTATGGAATTTCGTAACATTCTGTTCAACCGAGGGGCTATCGAGTCTCTTGTGACTGAAGTTGTTTACACCTACGGCAACCAAGAAACAGCGAAGATGCTCGACCAGATGAAGGAGCTTGGCTTCAAGTACGCAACTCAGTCTGGTACGACGATCGCTATGAAGGACATTGTTGTTCCGCCGCAGAAGCAATCTTTGCTGTCTGCTGCGGACACAAAGATATCCAGACTGGAAGAACAGTACCTCGAAGGTCTGATCACTGAGACAGAGCGTTACAAAGCTTCTGTTGAAATCTGGACTGACGTTTCAGACAAGATGACAAAGGCTGTTGAAGACACTCTGCCTAACTATGGCGGTATATTCACGATGGCCGACTCTGGAGCGAAAGGTAACATCGCTCAGATTAAGCAGATGGCTGGAATGCGTGGATTGATGTCCGACCCGAAAGGCAGAATCATTGAGATGCCGATTCGCTCTAGCTTTGCTGAGGGTCTTTCGGTTCTTGAGTACTTTATTTCGACTCACGGAGCTCGAAAAGGTCTTGCTGACACTGCACTTCGAACGGCCGACTCTGGCTACCTAACTCGACGACTTGCAGATGTTGCTCAGGATGTGATTATCACATCCGAGAACGACCAAGGTGCACAGGGAATATTGATCACACACGATCCGAAGGGGATAATGGCTCCGCTCGCTGAGCGTATTGTGACTCGATATCTTGCCGAGCCAATTGTTCATCCTGAGACGGGCGAAATTATTGGCGAACGTGATGATCTGATCACACGGGCAATGGCGGTACAAATTTCTGAAGCTAAAATTCAGGAGGCATGGGTTTTCTCGCCGCTTTCGAGCACAACTCAGCGTGGTATTTCGCAGAGATGCTACGGAGCGTCGCTTGCCACTGGTGTGCCGGCCTTGCTGGGTGAGGCGGTAGGGATTATCGCTGCCCAATCGATTGGTGAGCCTGGTACGCAGTTGACGATGAGAACCTTCCACACCGGTGGTATCGCTGGAAAGGACATTACTTCTGGTTTACCTCGTGTGGTGGAGTTGTTTGAGGCTCGACAGCCAAAGGGTATGGCGATTCTTTCAGAAATCGGCGGTCGAGTTGAACTCGCACAAATGCCTGAAGGTCGTGTGGTTCGAGTGATTTCTACTGAGGAATTCTCGGAAGAGATGGACATTCCAGAAACTCACCGCCAGACCGTGAAAACGGGAGACTGGGTTGACGCGGGTGAAGCAATACTTTCTGTAAAGAAGACTGCAATGGCCGCTGCAGTGAAAAATGGTATTGGGGATGAGCTTTCCGAGGAAATATTCGCTCCGGTTGCCGGCACAGTTCAGGTGACAAAGACTGCTGTGCGAATTACGTGGAGTGAGTCCGACGAACGTGAATACGTAATTCCGGCAGCATCAGAAATTACAGTTTCTGATGCTGAGATTATCGAGCCGGGTACTCCATTGACAGACGGACCTAAGAACCCACAGGACATCCTGCGAATCGAAGGCCAGGCTGCTGTGCAGCGATACTTGGTGGACGAAGTTCAGACTGTTTACCGGTCACAAGGTGTTCAGTTGCACGATAAGCACATCGAAACAATCGTTCGACAGATGATGCGTAAAGTTAGAGTTGATAACCCTGGCGACAGTGATTTGCTGCCGGGTGAGTTGGTCGACAGGCATGATTACGAGTTTGTTAATAACAATATGCTGGCTGAAGGCGGCGAACCCGCAACAGCAAGCCCGGTTCTTCTTGGTGTTACAAGGGCATCCCTAAACACCCAGAGCTTCCTAGCAGCAGCATCATTCCAGGAAACTGCTCGTGTTCTGACAGAGGCCGCAGTAAACGGCGCTGTCGACCGCTTGAATGGACTAAAGGAAAATGTGATCATTGGACGATTGATTCCAGCCCGACTTGATCAGTCACCTGAGGGTCGCGAGCGACTCGGTATCAAAGAGGGTGAACGAAAACCTGGTCGGCTCACTGGTTTCACTCAGTCTGCTCCTGCAACGTTCGAAGAAGCTCTGGCAGCTATCGGTGGCGGTGATCTGATTGGCGTAAGTGCCAACAGCGCTGCGCCTACCGTGGCAGATGCCGCAGCGGCAGCAGCTGCTACGGTTGCTTCGTCTGAGGTTTCGTCAGATGACGGTGGCCTACTTGCAGCCGTATCGGCTTTGACCGATGCTGCTTCTGCACGAAAAGAGTCATCGGACAATACTGACGCTGCGAGAGCGGCTGAGGCGCTTCGTGCTTCAACGTCGACTGCTGAGGATGACGTTGAGCCTGCTCCACAGTTTGTGAACGATTCTGACGATGACGACACATCGGAAGAGTAACGTTTCGTTTCGCTGAAACAAGATGATTACGTAGCCCCCATGGAAAAAATCGTGGGGGCTACGTTTTTAAACACACCTTGCTGGTAGTACGATGCCAGATAGCTAGATATTTGTAGTCGCTCAGATTATGAGGTTCGAGGGAAATGAGTGTATTTAGCTATAGCGTTACAACAGCACTTTTCATATAAAATTGAACTTCCGATTAGGGGCGGTTAGCTCAGTTGGTTAGAGCGCGTCGTTGACATCGACGAGGTCACAGGTTCGAATCCTGTATCGCCCACCACATCAGTCTTTGCAGATCAAGTTGGTTGAAATGTGCAGTAAGTCGCTAATACAACTCAAAGATGTGCTCCCGTTGGGCACAGTGGTTGGTCGCGACGCAATGGAGTGCAGCCCGGTGGACGGGCGCAGTACCCTGACTACGTAGGCACGTCGCCATTTCCTAGGCGACGTGCCCCACTTACGTAATTCAATACTTTCTCGTGACGCGCAGATACATTTGCGTATTGCGATTTGCAAAGCGAAACGTCAGAACATTTCTCACCGTTTCGATATCTTGGAACCAGTCACTATGGCAGTTAAATTCAAAAATCTCTTACCTGCAGAACAACAGGACTACCGTGATCGATTGCGCCACTCCGCAGCGCACGTTCTAGCGGAAGCAGTAACGAAATTGTTTCCAGAAGCTCAGCTTACGATCGGACCTCCGATTGAAGATGGCTTTTACTACGATTTCGCAGTTACCGAACCGTTCACTCCAGATGATCTCAAATCAATAGAACTAGAAATGCGCAACTCGGTCAAGGCAAACACCGAGTTCATCGAGCGAGAGACGAGTCGTGACGAAGCGCTGAAGCTGGTAAAAAATAACGCATACAAGGTTGAGATTCTTGAGGGAATCCCTGCTGACCAGCGAGTCACATTCTGCAGCCACTCAGACGGATCATTCGAAGATCTTTGCCGTGGCGGTCATATGGAACGGACCGGCGACATCAGAGCCTATAAACTGCTCTCGACTGCCGGTGCGTACTGGCGCGGCAACGAGAACAACGCGATGCTCCAACGGATCTACGGCACGGCGTGGGAGTCACCCGACGCTCAAAAGGAATACCTGAAACGCGTTGAAGAAGCCGAGAAGCGCGATCACCGTAAACTTGGAAGGGCACTAGGTCTGTTTTTCTTCGATCCAATTGCTCCCGCAAGTCCATTCTTCCTCCCCAAGGGCGCGCAGGTCATGAATAGCCTGATCGAGTACGTCAAAGAGCTTTATGTGAAGTACGGCTATCAGGAAGTAATGACCCCGCAGATTTTTAACACTGATCTGTGGAAGCGGTCTGGCCACTTGGATGCTTATGCAGAGAATATGTATTTTGTTGATGTCGACGAGCGAGAATTTGGTGTAAAGCCAATGAACTGCCCTGCGGCGGCAATGATCTATCTCGCTGATTCTCACAGCTACCGTGAATTGCCGATGCGCCTAGCCGACTTTGGTCGATTGCACCGTAATGAGCGATCAGGTGTGACACATGGTTTGACTCGGGTGCGTTCTTTCGTTCAGGACGATGCTCACATCTTCTGCACGTTGGATCAGATTGGCTCTGAGATCACCTCGTTCCTCGCGATGCTCGACGAGGCTTACAGCGCTTTAGGTTTCGACAGCTACAGACTAGAGCTGTCACTTAGACCCGAAAAGAGAGTGGGTTCTGACGAAATGTGGGACACGGCGGAGACCGCTCTTACCGAACTTCTTGATGCTTCTGGTGTTGCATACACATCCGAAGCTGGAGAGGGCGCTTTCTATGGTCCGAAGATCGATATATTTGTGCCCGATGCAATCGGCAGGGACTGGCAACTTGGAACGGTTCAGCTAGATTTCTCGCTTCCTGAACGGTTCGACATGGAATATGCAGCAGAGGATGGTTCTCGCCAGAGACCCGTGGTTATTCACAGAGCTATGTACGGCTCGCTCGAACGTTTTATGGGTGTGCTGATTGAACACTTATCGGGAGCCTTCCCGCTGTGGATGGCTCCGGTACAGGCTGTAGTCGTTCCAATTGCCGACCGTCACATAGACTTCTGTCACGAGGTCGGTCGGAAGCTAAAATCCGCCGGAATCAGAGTTCAAGTTGATGATTCCAACGATCGAATGAACTCTAAGATCAGGCGAGCCCAGCTTCAAAAAGTCCCGTACATGCTTGTTGCGGGAGATCAAGAGATTGAGGCGAAAACAGTCGCTGTTCGCACTCGTACGGGTGAAAATCTAGATCCGATGACGGTCGATGAAGTGGTCACCAAGTTTCTTGAACAGATCGCAGCTAGAGCGTGAATCGGGAGTTTCGAGAGAAATTTCTCCCATGAAAAACTCACAAAATCCAATAGGTCGTCAAATTGACGGCCTATTGCGCGCAGTGTAGCCTCGAATTGCTTGTTATGCGTTCGGCGCGCCATTAGAAACGGTGATGGCTGGACTGTGTATCTCGTACGAATCATGAATAGAAATTTTCAGAGCGTGGCTTCTTAGCGGATGTCACGATGGATCCGTGACCCCATGACACCTGACGACATCACAATACATCGAGGACTTACAGGCGTTTACTTTGATAGGAGTGAAACGACTTTCATCGATGGCAAGGAAGGTATCCTGGAATATAGGGGCTATAACATCCATGACCTGGCGGAGCAGTCTACGTTTGAAGAGACGGCGTACTTGCTCATTCACGGCAAGCTTCCTACTCAGAGCGAACTGAACGAGTTTGATTCCGAGATAAAGTCAGCTCGAGAGTTGCCAGAGCAGATTTTCGATGTGATCGATCTGGTCAAAGACTCACACCCAATGGACGCCCTCCGAACCGCTGTATCAGCGCTCGCTTCGTTCGATAAAGATCGAAACGATAATTCGAAGGAAGCCACGATTCGCAAGGGCAACCGCCTAACATCGCAGGTTCCTTCGATTGTGATGGCTCACCACAACATTCGTCAGGGCAAAGACCCGATTAAGCCAAGCACATCGCTGAATCACGCAGGCAACTTCCTATACATGCTCAATGGCGACGAGCCGAGCGCAGATGCGATGGCGCTGATGGACAAAGACTTTGTTCTTCACGCCGACCACGGATCAAATGCTTCAGCGTTCACCGCGCGAGTGGTCGCTGGTACTGCCGCCGACATTCACGGTGCGGTTACCGCCGGCATTGCTGCACTTTCTGGTCCATCGCACGGTGGTGCCGCCGAGAACGTGATGCAGATGGCGAAACAAATAGGTAAACCTGAAAATGCCGCCGACTATGTACAGAATCTTCTCTCAAACCGTGAGCGCGTCATGGGATTCGGTCACCGTGTCTACAAAGCTGAAGACCCACGTGCCCGCCATCTTCGCGCAGGTGTGAAGAAACTCAGCGAAGAGATGGGACAGCCGGAGTGGTACCAGATACTCGAAGCGGTTGTTGACGCTATGAAGCCATATGCACGGCGTGGCATTCACGTGAACGTCGACTTCTTCGCTGGAGTTATCTACTACCTCAACGGAGTTCCGCAGGATCTATTTGTACCGATCTTCGCTGTCGGCCGAATCCCTGGTTGGACGATTCAGGTGGTCGAGCAGTTCGAACACAACATTTTGATTCGACCGTTATTGCAGTACACCGGCGAACGTGAACTCCAGTATGTTCCGATGTCCGAACGCGGATAAACGTAGCTCCACTCTTCGCTCCTTGATTGACGTTTCGGCCAAAGTCGTTGGTTTTTCTGTGGAGTGGTGTGATTCGGACGAGTTTGATTAACGGCCTGCGTCGAAGATATCTCTCAATTGTCATGTTGAACTTGATTCAATAATGTTCGCGTTTGGAAACGAATTACCTGGTTTGCCCGACGATTCTTGAACTAAAATTTTGTATGGTAGAACGGGTAAATCTTCCTCGAAATCGATAGCCGATTCCCTCGATTCATGACACTACCTATGCCGCCATCCGAACTTGAGCAGCGATTGATCGATCACATCGCCCAGTACGGTCCAGTCACGTTCGAAGCGTTTATGGATGCTGCGTTGTACGACGAGCATCACGGCTACTACCCGAGCCGACGTAACCAGCCAGGATCGACTCCTGTTGGAACCGATGGTGACTACTTCACAAGTCCGTCGAGTCATCCAGTGTTCGGTGCACTACTGGCACTTCAGCTCGACGAGATGTGGCGAAATCTTGGCTCCCCGGACGAATTTACTGTTGTCGAGATGGGCGCAGGGGATGGCGTGCTGTCATCTGACATCGCTGAGTACGTGCAACGAGAGTTACCTGAGTTTTCAGCCGCAATTTCCTATATCTCAACTGATCTTGTGCCGCCAAGCGGAACGGATTTAGTACGTGAGAATGCTGCCATTCCAGTCGGAGTAACAGGATGTGTGATCTCTAACGAGCTACTCGACGCTCATCCTGTAAGCCGGTTCATCGTTCAAAATGGCCAGATACGAGAAATATACGTCGACTATCAAAACGGCAGGTTCATTGAGTCTGTTGGCGATGTAAGCGAACCAGAAATTGCCGCACGTGTCGAACCGTTTTTGGGGTCACTTCCAGAATCCTACCGAGGAGAGGTGAATCTGAGGCTAGGTTATTGGTCGGATTCTGTAGCAGCGACCCTCGAACGTGGCTACGTAATCACCATCGACTACGGTTGCGACCGTCCAGAGCTGTACAGACCGGCTCGAATCGATGGATCACTTCGTTGCTATTATCAGCACACGTTGAGTCAAAGCCCGCTAATTCGGATCGGTAAGCAGGACATCACCGCACATGTCGATTTCACGGCGGTCGATCATACGTTGATGGTCAATGGATTCGAGAGAATCGGAAAATCTTCTCAACAGAGATTTTTACTGAACTTAGGGATCGACCAATTTATAAGCGATATTCGCGAACGGGCAGCTTTAGGCCAGTTGTCGCGCTGTGAATCACAAGAAGACCTAGCCGGAATTGGTTCGTTGATCGACCCCGAAGGTCTTGGTCGCTTTAGAGTTGTTGTACATATGAAGAATGGTGAAGTCGGCGTAGAACCTACACGATTGCTGTCGGGCATCCTCGGCGGAGAACCGCTCACTCGGGCGCACAAGGTACCCATGTTGAATGAATCAATTGCCGACCACGCTAGGCTGCTTCGAGCGAGTAACCCGTTTTCACAGAGCAATCAAGCGTCGATGACAGAAATGCCGAATTGGGAGCAGTTATTCAGCGACGAACCGTAGCCCAAACCGCACCAAAGTTACCGTCCGTTTTAGGTTGGAGCAGGTTAAAATTCGGTGTACCAACAGGCGTGTACGGATTACAGGAATTTCGCACCCTTTGCGTAGCCTCACACGAATCGAACTATTTCGACCTGAACGGAGTTGATGTTGAGCGACGAATCCCAAGACAGCCCGCTTAAGAAAACTGCCCTTCATTCAACTCATGTCGAATCGAACGCCAAGATGGTGCCATTCGGCGGTTGGGATATGCCCGTCCAATACCCGAGTGGGATCATCGCAGAGGTGAATGGAGTTCGAAACTCGGCAGGAATCTTCGACGTGTCGCACATGGGGCGACTCGAATTCGAAGGTGCTGGCGCTGAATCGTTTTTGGGTTCGATCATTTCTGCAAACCTGCCTGCGCTGAAAATCGGCCGAGGAAAGTACAACTTCATCTGTAACGCTGATGGTGGAATTATCGACGACGCTATGGTTTACCGCATTGGAGCGCAGAAATTCCTGCTTGTGATCAATGCCGGAAATGCTGATGTGGACATGGAGTGGATAAACCCACTTGTTGTTGGGCGTACCGATTTCACGATGAAAGTGACGACGAACGACACCGCTATGATAGCTATTCAAGGTCCTTCAGCAGTCGAAATTGTAGATTCTCTCTCAGATGGCGAAGCATCAAAAATCAGACGTTTTCGAATTGGCAGTTCGACAGTTGATGGAATCCCGGTCTCACTCGCTCGAACTGGCTACACCGGAGAAGATGGCTTTGAGATCATCATTCAAGCTGGTCACGGAGCGAAACTCTGGAAAACTCTGCTTGCATGTGGTGCGGTTGAATGCGGTCTCGGTTCACGTGATGTACTTCGACTTGAAGCAGGGCTTCCGCTTCATGGCCACGATCTTTCGACAGGAACGAATCCGTTTGAGGCGGGATTTGGCAGATTCGCCTATTTTGATGATCCGAACTGTATTGCTGGAAAAGCCTTAAAGCAGCTCGCTGAAATCGAACCTGCCCGCTCGCTTGTGGGTTTTATAATGACCGGTCGTGGCATCCCTCGAACCGGCTTGAACATACTTGAACCTGGTGCAAACGGAGTCGAAGCAACTAACGTAATCGGAACTGTAACCTCGGGTACCCATTCGCCGACTGTTGACGGTGGTATTGGCATGGGCTACGTTGAGCGAAAGTACTCTGAAACTGGTACTAAAATCATCATCGATGTGCGCGGGCGACCGGTTGAAGCAGAAGTCGTTGATACGCCATTTTACGAACGGAGTTAGGCTGGTTGTCTGACTGCGTTCGTAAAATGGCCACTAATTGGTCCATTGACTAATGATAGGAAATTGAACACAGATGTACCCGGATGATCTCAAATATTCAAAAGAACACGAATGGGTGCGAATGAGCGGAGATATCGCCGAGATCGGCGTAACCGTATTTGCGCAGGAATCACTCGGTGATGTCGTGTTCGTTGATCTTCCCGAAGTCGGAACGAACGTCGAACAATTCGCCAAATTTGGCGAAATCGAGTCCGTGAAAGCTGTAAGCGATCTGTTCTCACCTATTGGAGGTAAGATCACCGAGGTCAACTCCGCAGCTGCTGACACGCCAGAAGTAGTTAATGAAGATCCATACGGCTCGGGCTGGTTGATCAAGGTTGAGCTTAACGACACCGCCCAACTCGACGAACTTATGGACGCCGCAACCTACCAAGCAACGTTGGAGTAACGATTACTTCAATGGCTTCATCAGCGCACACTTCGCCTAACCATCCTTACATTCCATCTACCGATTCTGAACGTGCCGAAATGCTTGGTGCCATCGGCGTTGACTCACTTGACGCCCTACTCGAGGATATTCCTGCTCAGCACCGGCATCCAAAGCTAAACCTTGCTGCAGGGCTTTCAGAACAAGAGCTTTCGACAGTATTTGGGTCGATAGCGGCTGAAAATGCTTCTCCTTCGAGCGGGTATATATCGTTTTTAGGAGCTGGTTCGTACAGTCACTACATTCCTTCTACAGTTCGTTCGATCCTACAAAGAGGTGAGTTCGTAACTGCTTACACGCCGTACCAGCCAGAGGCCGCTCAGGGCACCCTGCAAGTCGGTTTCGAGTTCCAGACCATCGTCTGTCAATTGACTGAGATGGAAGTTGCTAACGCCGGTATGTACGATGGTCCTACGGCGTTTGCTGAAGCTTGTCTCATGGCAGCTCGAGTGACGAAGCGAACGAAAATCGGCGTACTTTCGAGTACAGATAAGCGATTATCAGACACGCTTCTGGCGTACTCGAAATACCAAGGCATTGAGATCGTCGAAGTCGCAGCCGATGCAACGGACATTCCAGATGATCTGGCGTGTATTGGCATCCAGAGTCCCAACTTTTTCGGTGAGATCGAGGATGTCCAACGGCTCACCAAGCTCGCACACGACAATGGCGCACTTTCTGTAGTTCACGTGAATCCGACCGCTTTAGGGATGTTCAAGGCCCCTGGGGAGTTCGACGTAGACATCGTTACTGCCGAAGGGCAGCCTCTCGGTGTACCGATGGCGTTTGGTGGTCCGTACGTCGGGCTGTTCGCCTGCAAGAAGGCGCACATACGCCAGATGCCGGGGCGAATTATTGGGCGTACTACTGATACGAAAGGCAGAACCGGGTATGCACTCACGCTTCAAACTCGTGAGCAGCACATTCGACGTGAGCGTGCGACATCGAATATTTGTACAAGCACGCAGTTAATTGGCCTGATGGTTACCGTGTATGCCGCGACGCTCGGCAAGCAGGGAATGAAGGATCTGGCGAGCCTCTGCTACCAAAAAGCGCACTATGCAGCAGCTGAAATCAACAAGCTTGATGGCTACTCAGTTAAGTCAAGTGGCACGTTCTTCCACGAGTTTGTCGTTACATGCCCAAGTGCACCGCCTAAGATCAATGAAGCATTGCTTAAGAAGAAAATCATTGGTGGACTTGATATTTCTGATCGTTCAGAAAGCGGCATGCTCGTATGTGTGACCGAAACGAGTTCGAAAGCCGATATTGATAGATTTGTAAAAGCTCTGAGTGAGATCGGAGTTTCGGCGTGACCATTTCAATCAATGCGGGAGGCGTCGATCGCCGATTATTGATGGATCGTTCGGTGACGGGACGTAAGGCATTCACTCTGCCTGCATCTGACGTGCCGACACAGAACCTGCCAGATTCATCGTTACTACGTGACGATGTCGAGTTGCCAGAGGTCTCGCAGCTGGAAGTAATTCGTTATTTCTCAGTGTTAAGCCAACTGAACTTCTCGATCGATACGAATTTCTACCCTCTCGGTTCTTGCACGATGAAGTACAACCCAAAGATCAACGATGAGTTATCGAATCTTCCGGGTCTTGCCAACATTCACCCGCTTCAGCCTGATGTAACCGTTCAGGGTGCAATCAGACTTCTCAAAAACCTTCAGGACGATCTCGGCGAAATAACCGGTCTTTCCGGCGTATCGCTTGCTCCTCTCGCGGGCGCTCAGGGTGAATATGCAGGCTTATTAATTGCCCGTGCCTACCACGATGCTCGAAGCGACTCGGCTCGAACGGTAGCCATAGTTCCCGATTCAGCACACGGCACTAACCCTGCTTCGGCAGCGATGGCTGGATTGGAAGTTGTCACAGTTCGGTCTGACGACCAAGGCAACGTCGATGTTGAAAACCTGCGAGAGCTAGCCAATTCGAACACTGCCGTGTTTATGCTCACCATTCCGAGTACGTTGGGATTGTTCGAGCCGAATATTCTTGAGATCACCAAGATCGTTCACGATGCAGGAGGTCTTGTTTACGCTGACGGTGCGAACCTGAACGCGTTATTGGGAGTGGTGAAACTCGGTGACCTGGGCGTCGATATTTGCCATTCTAACCTGCATAAAACGTTCTCGACCCCTCACGGTGGGGGCGGTCCCGGTTCTGGGCCTGTCATGGTCACAAACGAACTGGCGAAATTTCTGCCTAAACCCGTCGCAGTGAAGACCGATGTTGGATATGTTCTCGCTACGCCGGAAATGTCCGTAGGCTCCATCAACGGATTCCACGGATCGTTTTCGATTGCGGCTCGTGCCTACGCATACATCAAAGCGTTAGGGCAGGAAGGTCTTCGTTCGGTTTCTGAGAACGCGATCATCAGTGCCAATTACATTCAGGCGAAGTTACGAGACAAATACGATCTTGCGGCCGATCGTTACTGCATGCACGAGACGGTTCTTTCAGCAGCTCGTCAGAAGAAGCGCGGAGTAGCTGGGCTAGATATTGCGAAGCGGCTACTCGACTTCGGAATCCACGCACCAACGATGTACTTCCCGATGATTGTCGACGAAGCGTTGATGGTTGAGCCTACGGAATCGGAATCGAAAGAAACTCTCGATCACTTCATCGCAGTTATGCGACAGATCGACGATGAAGTCGACTCAGCACCTGAACTGCTTCATGATGCTCCGCACGATCTGCCGGTAACACGTCTTGATGAGGCGACGGCTGCACGTAAGCCGGTGTTGCGCTGGTCGGCGGAGGTGTAGATGTATTCGACATTAGCGATCATAGCCCTCAGCACGATTTCTGCAGCACATGGTGTCCAATAGCAGTGTTACACTCTCGTCGGGCTTTGACGCACCCCCGAATTCCGAAAGTAATTAGTGCCACATGATTATCGATACACATGTTCATGTTTGGGAGATGCCTCCGATCGCTCCGATCGGTCCAACCGCGCCCAACTTCACATCAAAACCAAAAGCCCACGCAAACGCTGAACTGCTGCTCGAAGATATGGACGTAAACGGAGTCGACAAGACTGTTATCGTTCAAACTTCGTTCTCGACGTGGGACAACGAATACGTTGCTGGTTCGGCTATCAAATACCCGGATAGATTTGTTTCGATGGGTATGGTCGACCCAATGGACGATAATAATGTCGAACAGGCTGCGTACTGGATGGATGAACGGAAGATGCAGGGTTTTCGATTCCACCCACAGTACTACTCGGAGGTCGACATATTGAAGCGACCTGAGAACGATGCCATGTTCAAGGCAATCGAAAAACGTGACGGCGTCATCCAGATCCACAATCGTCCAGAACATGCTCATCAGCTCGATTATGTAGCAGCGAAATACCCTGGAATCACATGGCTAATCGACCACATGATGTATCCGGAGCCCAAGATGGCTCCCGATTGGGATGTGTACAAACCTGTTCTTGCTCTAGCCAATCACGAAAACGTTCTGATGAAAATTTCGGACATTCACAACCGTTCCGTAGGTGATTATCCGTTTGCAGACATGCACGACATTATCAAAATGGCAATGGATGCCTTCGGGCTCGATCGTGTTATGTGGGGCACGGGTTATCCGGGCTATCACCGAGTCGAAAATGGCTGGCTTTCACTTGAAGACGAACTAAAGCTCGTCCGTGAGGGATTTGACTGGCTTACGTCGGACGAGAGAAACAAATACCTTGGCGGAAACGCTATGCGTATATGGAACTGGGATAGCGAGTAGAATTCCTGATTGCAGAGCCAACAGGAACACACGGAGCACTGACGAAACATGGCACTTCAAGCTGGCACACCAGCACCAGATTTCACTTTGGACGCTCACTCTGGTGCGATAAAACTTTCGGACTTACGCGGTAAGACAGTGGTTATTGGATTTCATCCTGCCAGCTTCACTGGTGGTTGACTGAATCAAGTGCGCGGGTTCCGCGCAAACTACGAGAAGTTTCAGGATCTGAATACTGAAATCGTTGAGATCAGCTGTGATCCTCTCCCGGTGCAAAAAGCATGGGTCGCCAGCATGAAAACGGAAGGCAGCGACGAATACGGTCAAGTTCCTTTCCCTGTTGCCAGCGATTTTTGGCCTCATGGAGAGGTGACAAAGGCGTTTGACGTTTTCAATGAAGAAACCGGAAAAGCGAAACGCTCGGTATTCATTATTGATGGCGAAGGGATGATCCGCTGGTCGAATGTGTACACCGATTCGATCCCGGCTTCAGGCGAGCTACTCCACGAAATCGAAAATCTGTGATGAGGTCACTCTCTCTGAGAGATCAGGCGCGGATTGGTTGAGTTGAAATGATGACACTTCGGTATAGTTGAAATGTTATAGGCTCAATATCGTCATCTTGAACTTGATTCAGGATCTTGCTCGCAGGAACTAACCGAGCTGAAGCAAGCATGGCTGTAGTCCCCAATACGCTTACGTTGAATCTGGCAAAATCACTTTCTGTCGCCATTGGATTGTTCGGCTTCGCGTTTACCGCTTGGATCTTCTACTCAACACTTGTGCTGTATCCGAACGACGCCAGTTTCTCAGTATTGGGCGCGATCTTGTCCGTGATTCTGGTGACACTGGGAGTGAGCTCAGCTGTTCTAGGTCGTCTGGTGCGACGACGAATATCGGGTCAAACGTTCTCGACCGGAGCGATATACGGTCTCGCTGTAGGTATAGCAATCTTGTGGCTGCCACTTTTCTTACCGTCACCGTCTATGGTCGTGTTCTTTCTGATCTCGGGCTCACTCTTGCTGTTGCACGCTCTGTTTGGTCGTCAGAAAATAGAATTATCTACCAGATTGGCGGATCGATAGTGTGCAAGTCGCCCCAGTAAACACATCCGAGTCAGGATTGAACCCACTTTGCCACTAATCAAGCAAACGGCGGCTACAAAAGTGATCCGAGTGATCTCAGGCGTGATCGGACTACTCGCAGTCATATACGTCTTGTTCGCTCTGTATCGTGTTTACTTTTTCGAATCGGGTGGATCGAGTAATTCGTCATCACCGAGAGTGTTCATCTTGATAATAGTGCTTCTGGCAGCTATGACTATTGAGTTCGCTCGATCTGTATGGCGTCGTACCCAAGGTGTTCGAAGCAATGTATGGAAAGTTCTTGCATTCGCTGTAATCCTGATCGTGTTTCCAGTTTTAGCTTCTCCTTTATCACCTACCCTCCTCGTGTTCGCTATATTCGCTGTAGTGCTTACTTTCGTGAACTTGGTGCTCAACCGTTTATTCGCACCTAAGACCGCGTAATAAAAAAAGGACGATGGTCTGACCCATCGCCCTTTTTAGCTCACATTCTCCGAGCGGAAAAAAAGTCACCTGGTGACCCTAGTAGAACGTTCCGCCCTCTTTTCCGCCGTCGTCGTCTAGTTCGCCCTTGAGCCCTGCCTGTAAATCCGCAAGCTGACCCTCAACACCCATCTTAAGCATTCCTGCGTCTGAACTGATTGGGAACCACTGCATGCCCTGCTTGATACGACGTGCCGCCTCTTCGCCTGAAGTGGTGTGAGCGCCCGTGAACACTCCATTGCGCTTTCCTGCGTCGACGACTTTCTTAACGGCTGCGATGTGATCAGGGTGCTTGTTGTCTAACCCAATCGGCACACCCATTGATTGTGCGAGGTCGTTTGGTCCGATGAAACATACGTCTACGCCCGGCACGGCCATGATCTCGTCGATCTGATCAACCGCAGCAGGGTCTTCGATCATGATCACCACAAGCGTCATCTCGTTGGCCTTCTTGTAGAAGCCTGGACCGTATGCAATCTGACCACGTGCGCTGCCGATTCCACGAATTCCATCGGGGGCGTACTTTGCTGCCTGCACAATTTCTCGAGCCTGATCCGCATTTTTCACATCCGGCGCAACGATTCCCATGAACCCAATATCGAGAATTCGTTTAATCCATACTTTCTCGCCGTAAGGAACCCGAGCGAACATTGGAGTGCCGCTGCCCTGAGCCGCCCTGAGGCAGTTCACAGCCGTGGAAACATCGATCGCGTTGTGCTCGAAGTCGACTACGATCCAGTCGAGGTCAGTCATATAGGCCAGCACTTCGATAACCGAGGGGTCGCCAGTTGTTGACCACGTGCCAACAGTAGCTTCGCCACGTTTCATCTTGTCTATGACTGGATTTGAATCCATTTTGGAATCTTTCTATTGGAATTGAATCGTGCTGTTGGTCATCGTACTTGTGCCGTCAACAAATGTTTTCACGGCGAATCAGGTTACTACTTCGTGAGAGAGCGATAAACTAGCGTTCGGATGATTTTAAATATCTCGTAAAGGAGAATTCGCGTTGGCCAGACACACACGGCTACAGGCACTAAATGCAGTTCACGAAATTGGTGTTGTGCCAGTTTTTTACAATGGTGATATTGCAATAGCCCAGAATATTGCAAAGGCCTGTGTAAACGGTGGAATTCGGGTTCTTGAGTTTACCAACCGTGGTGACCACGCTTGGGAAGTTTTCACTGCGTTAGACAGATTCTGTGCAGCCGAGCTTCCTAACGCGGTTCTAGGAGCTGGTTCAGTTCTTGATGCTGGCACTGCTTCAATGTACATCGGTTCGGGTGCAAGCTTCATAGTCGGTCCGGTAACCAATCCAGACGTTGCGAAGGTTTGTAATCGTCGAAAAGTCGGATACATCCCTGGTTGCGGAACTGCTTCTGAGATTTCCGCTGCAGAAGAACTCGGCTGTGAGATAGTCAAAGCGTTCCCTGGAAGTGCCGTAGGTGGCCCAGGATTCGTAAAAGATGTTCTTGCTCCTATGCCTTGGTCATCGATCATGCCTACTGGCGGTGTTGATATCACCGAAGAATCACTCCGACCGTGGTTCGAAGCAGGCGTGGTAGCCGTTGGGATGGGTTCTAAGCTCATTTCTGCGGACATTCTGAAAGACGGTGCTTGGAATAAACTCGAGCAGCGAAGCAAAGACACCGTCGCCCTAATCAAGTCCATCCGCGGCCGGTCCTAATAGGACCCGTTTTCAGCTTGGGGCGATTGCTCCTCAATTGCACATGCGCTGATCTATTTCAATCTAATTAAACATCCAATTCGCGGTAGAAAAAGTATCGGAGATACCCAAATGGTCAAGGTAGTAACTTTCGGAGAGGTGATGCTCCGACTCGCCACGATGCGTCGAGAACGATTCACGCAAGCACGTGAATTCGAAGTCACCTACGGCGGTGGTGAATGTAACGTCGCGGTTTCTCTCGCTCAGTTCGGTATCGACGCTACTTTCGTAACAGCCATCCCTGACAACGACATTGGGCAAGCGTGCATCAACTACATTCGACAGTTTGGCGTCGACACCTCTGAAATTCTTCGACAAGGTAAGCGCCTCGGCACTTACTACCTTGAATCGGGCGCATCAATGCGTGCCTCGAAGGTTGTCTACGATCGTGCAGCCTCATCCATTGCTGAAATCAAGCCCGGTGAGATTGATTGGGAGAAGATTTTTACTGGCAAAGACTGGTTCCACTTCACAGGCATCACACCTGCGATCTCAAAGAGTGCTGCAGCGGTCTGTGTTGAAGCTGCCCAGGCGGCCAAGAAGCTCGGACTGACTGTTAGCGCTGATATGAACTACCGGAAGAATCTATGGACCTCAGAAGAGGCGCAGGCAACGATGATTCCGATGATGAAGTATGTGGATGTTTCGATCGGAAACGAAGAAGACGCCGAAAAATGCCTTGGCGTTGCCGCCGAGGGCGTTGACGTGACTACTGGCGAGATCGATCCAAACGCTTACCGACCTGTTGTTCAGGAACTTGTCGATAAATTCGGATTCAAGAAAGTCGCAATCACTCTTCGTGAAAGTATTTCGGCTGATGATAACGACTGGAGCGCTATCTACTACGATGGCAGCGAGATTCTAGTTGGAAAGAAGTACCCGGTTAGAATCGTCGACCGTGTTGGTGGTGGTGACTCGTTCTGCGCAGCGATGATCTACGGGTTGAATCAGAGTGGTTGGGATTCTCGACAGGTTCTCGATTTCGCGGTGGCTTCATCGGCTATGTCACACACATTCCACGGCGACTTCAACCTCGTTAGTGTGAAGGAAGTCATGGCAGTTGCAGGTGGGGACACCTCAGGCAGGGTCCAACGCTAGTGCGAATTGCGTGTTTCTGTGAGTTCAACTGTTAGTTGGTAGATGGCTCTTCTGAACGGGATTGACGCAGAGAATATAAAGACCCTCCGAGATTTTCAGAGGGTCTTTTGTTATTTCATATCGCCGTTATCGTGCCCTTTGTTCACTGCGTTCGACACAGTCACGATGAACTTGAATTTCTGTGATGTGGGCGGGGAATGGTTAGCGACTAGCTCTTCTTTGGCTCAGTCTTGATAATGACCTCGAAGCCGAGAATTGCTGAGCCATGTGCCACAGTTCCATCGTTCTTGTTTGAAGCCGCTTGGCGATGACCGTGCTGGAAGGCTTCCGAATTCACCCACGCCTGAAACGATTCTTCAGAGTCCCAACGGGTGTATACAAAGTATCGATCCTCACCCTCAACAGGTCGAAGTAGCTCAAATCCCTCAAATCCGGGCTGATTGTCTACTTCACCAGCGCGTTGCTGGAATCGCTTCTCAAGCTCTTCGCCCTTGCCTTCGCCGACAGCGATGGCGTTGATCTTCACGATACTCATAAGTCGTCTCCTATTAGCCAGCCCGACTGGGATGACGAAATTTCCACATGTATGAATCGTATGGCACAGCAAGACTTACCATCTTGCCGAACCGCCTAGAGAAACCGTGCCTCAGAAACTCACTCTAATTCGCCATCGGTTTCGTGGTTCTCTATGAGTTCGAGGTAACCGGGGAGTACTTCGTCGATATAAGCCTGTTCGAGAAGTTCGACTAGCTTAATCGGATCGGTGTGACCGATGACCTTTGCGCCTGTGTTCTTGTTGATCACTTTGAGCAGATCGTCGATGTGATCAGCGATACCACCTGTGCCTTCAAGTACACCGATAAGTTTCGCCTGATCGAATGCAATAGCGAATTCACCCAGAGTTCCGGAACGTCCACCCACGATCACTACTGCGTCGCACGTCTGAATATTCGCTACTTCGCGCCCCATTAGCCCGCTGCCGGTGTACACGATGATGTCATACCCACGCGTTGGTGAGTTGTAGCGTGCGATGTGCTCGGTGAAGCTCTGTGCAGGCGAGATACCGATCACTAGGCCCCCTTCTGACTTTGCACCGAGCACAGAATCATGAGGTAGTCCTGGTGCTATGCCGGTTACGAGAGTGTAGCCGCGCTTGCCAACTTCTGCTCCGAGCCTGTGAATACTCTCGCGTGCCGATTTAGGCAGGTCACCACCAGCAGATCCCATCACTCCGAACACCATTTTCGGAAATTCAGTCAGGTTACCGTAGCTGGCAGTTATTTTATTTTGATCGTTTGGGTTGGAACTTGGCATACACTAATTATCTCCATCCCGACCTTGCCGGTGGGCTTGTTTTAGCCAAGATTGGCCGATATGTCGTTCTCCAAGAGCCTCTGGATGGCACTGCCTAATGGGCTCGCCGGCCCTCAAGAAAACGTGCCGTCAGGCACTTAGTAACCCATTGCCACACCGTCCCTACGGGGGTCGGCGCCACCGAGCATTGAACCATGATCGGTGAATTGGATTCCTTGACCGCCACCAACGGCATTGTGCCAATCGGGAGCTACATGCACGCGATGACCACGTCGGGCGAGGTCTTGGCGCATGTGCACAGGAAATCTGTTTTCTAACAAGAGCATGCCGGTGTCGTAATGCCTGAATCTGGGCGCTTCGATCGCCTCTTGAACGTTCATTCCAACGTCTATGTGATGGTGCATCATCTGAGCCGTCGTGTGCAGAATGCCCCAACTGCCCGGAGTTGATATCGACATTCGAATTTTCTTATCGCCTATCGTGTTGAATATTTGTGCTGGAGCTATGCAGAAATCCTGTTCTTTGCCGGGGCCGATCAAGTTCGGAGAATCAGTACCTGGGTTGATGTCGAACCACTTACACATATTGTTCATGAACACACCGGTATCGCCAGCAACAACGGCGGAACCGAAAGCTCCACCCAGAGTCTGTGTAACAGTTACTACGTTGCCTTCGGCATCGGCAGTTGCAAAGTGAGTGGTCAAACCGCTCGCGTATTCAGCTTTTACGCCTACTGGGGGATGATCGACTCGAGATCGTTCCCATCGTTCTGCAGGCGGTCCCGAAGTTTCGAGCATGTTTATTTCGGCTGCTCGATCAGCAGCATATTCGGCAGAAAGCAGTCGTTCTAACGGAATTTCGACGTGGGAAGGATCACCGGCGTATTTCGCTCGATCGTCGGCGGCTATGTATACGGCTTCGACAAACCTGTGGAGAGTGTCGCTAGATCCGTATGGAAGTTCATCGAAATTGCTGAGAATATTCAGGGTTTCGAGAATCTGGAAGGCCGATGAATTTGGTGGTGCAACCCGTACTTCGAATCCTCGATAGTTCGTGGTTAGTGGTTCCTGCCAGTATGCTCTATACGCTGCAAGCTCTTCTCGACTGATGATTCCACCCGCAGCTTTGAGACTTTCCTGTATTCGATCACCAAGCTTGCCTTCGTAGAATTCTTTTTGGCCGCCCTCTGAGATTATCGAAAGGGTTTCAGAGAGTTGAGGCATTCGAAATACCGAACCGCCGCTCAGTCCGTTTCGTTCAACAATTACAGCTTTCTGAGACGACTCAAAACGGTCGATTCTAATGAGGTTTTCTTCGATCATTGCCGCGTTGAACGGTGTGAGGGCGATTCCTTCATCTGCGTACTGAATTGCGTCTCGCATCACCCTCGAAAGCGGCATCGATCCGTACGTCTCATGCATCGTCATCCACCCTGATACGTTGCCGGGTACAAGAGGTGAGATAGGGCCTGTTTCGGCATTGAGATGATCGAACATTTCAGGTCGAGCTGCATTTGGTGCGTGCCCTGAGAAGTTTAGGATTCTGGTGCGATTTTCTTTTGCGATGTAGATCATCGCGATTCCGATCCCTCCAGCCCCAGACATGTAAGGTTCGGCGATGTTAAGCGTCGATGCGACTGCGACAGCGGCATCAATAGCGTTACCACCGTCTCGAAGTACGTCCAGCCCGGCTCTCGACGCATATGGGTGCGCCGACGCGATCATTCCTTTCGTTCCAGTTGCGGGCGCACGCGTGGATCTCCCATGAGGCGATGTGCCCTTAGGAAACAGCGCATTTGAATCGATATTGTCGACCTGGTTCACGGGTTCGCCTTTCGATGCGTAATCGCTCAGAAATTCTTAAATAATTCGGCAATTATGCCAAGGTTGATAGGTAGTTACGAGATTCTATTCGCTGTTCGTCTGAACCATATGCCATTGAGTAGTGTCCTTTGTATCCGGCATCTTCGAGACGGGTGAACAGATTAACGAAATCGAGAGTGCCTTCACCAGGAATGAGATGGACTTCGTAGTCACCGTGATTGTCTGCCAAACGCACTTCGCCGATGCGGTCGACACCGAATACATTCAGAAATCCATCCACTCCGTCAGGTACAAGGTGAGAGTGATTCGCCGTGAAAGCCCAGCCCATGTGCTCAAGTGGAATTTGATCGAAGTATTCACGGACTTCTTCGATGGTGTGTGCCATGTAGTGAACTTCCGCTTTGTCAGGTTCGAAGTTCAGGTTTTCGAGCAGAATTTGCTGGCCAGTATCGGCTCCGTACTTACAAATGCGTTTCAGGCGATCGAGTGATGCTTTCTTGCGCTCGGGTACATCGCTGCTGAAGTGATATCCGGCGTGGACAACTGTCCATGCGCAATCGAGGGAGTTTGCGAGATCAACGCTCGCCCGCATGTACTCCTCAACGGCTCGCGAAACATATGGTGAAAACTCGGCAACGTTCACAGCTGAGAGAGTGTGGAGTCCAATAGAGATACCGTTTGATTCGCACATGGTACGAACAGCTTGTGATCGCTCCGGAGTCCAAGTGTCCATGTGGTTGGGGCCAGCATCGGCGTTGAAATCGAGGAAGAAAAACTCGTTGTCAATTGCCCACTGTATGGCATCTTCCAACCTTGCTTTACCGGCATCGAAACCTATTCGGTCTTTCAGGGACATTCAACGATCCTTTTCATAGAGCGAATCTTTCTCACCATGCTTCAGAAGCGATGTACCTATTTCCAGTTTTCGTAGAAACGGCTATGTTCCAAATCAATAACTTCGAATGGCAACCCGGTTGCAGCCGCGGCAGCTTTGCCATCTTCCAGTACGAGCCATGTGCCGCCTTTGCCAATTGCTCGACCGTTCAGCATGATCAGCTCTCCGGCAACCAACGACATTGAAGACTTGCCCGTAGCGGGATTCACGACAGTCACATCAGCATCTGCGCCCTCTGAGAAGTGCCCCTTGTTCAGCAAGCCCAACATCCGTGACGGTGTGTAGCTTAGCTTGATTACAGCTTCATCCATAGTGAGAGCACCAAATGCAACGAGAGCCATCGAGCGCTCGATAGCCACATTGCGTGGCAGTGAGCCGCCATCAGTCGAAATAGCATCAACCCTGAAAGTTCCGTCGTCGTATTTCGCTGTCGCAAGGCTAAACGCGCTGGTTGGCGGATTCACTGGATAGCTCAGTGCCGCGTCAGTTGCTGCGGCTTCCCAAATTTCAACAGCTTCCTGGCCCGTTACGGCGATTACACGTCCACCGCGTTCAATAAGTGCTGATCCGTATCCGTCCATAAGTGAAGCTTTGATGCCTTCATCGGTTATTGGATATCCGCGGGCTTTCAAGCAATTTTGTGCAACGTTGTAGACCACATCGCCGTATTCATCGCACTTGCCGTTTGTGCCGTTCGCCTGCGCCAAATATGCCTCGGTAATCCACTGCGATCGCATTCGTTCGATCATCCCGAGGGCTTCTTGTACTTCCTCAAGCGGTTCGTCGATCATTCCTCGGGTGTACGAGTTGATATGCGCAACATGAAGACGACCATTTCCAGTGATGCCAGGGACTTCTCGGAGTCCGGTCATATCACTACCGGAATCCTTGGTTCCAACGTGAAAAGCCACCCATGCAAGTTGATCGTTAGCTTCTTTTACAACGTTGCTTGAAGCTTCTGGAGTGAACGGATGGTAGCCGCCAAGCATCTTCACTCCAATTCCTCCTCGTTTTTTTACATCGGAGATGGCATCACGAAGAATCGATGGGCGTGGATCGTCTTCTGGAATGGTTTGATGAGGGACCAACCCCATCAGGGAAGCTACGTTGAGACCTGCTCCACGCTGGATCATACCGGTCACCATCGCTGTTGGATCGCCAGCCAGATCGAGAGCGGTTGTTGTTCCCGATTCGACAAGCATGGCGTGGCCATAAGCGCGGTCGACATTACTGTTGAACGGACTCGACAGGTGGGCATGGGTGTCGATGTGACCCGGCATCACGATCTGGCCAGAGACGTCGATTATGTCGTCGGCCATTTCCGGCGCTATCGACTCTGCTATCGAAGCGATTTTTCCGCGTCGTATACCAATATCGAAATTGCCATCGATATTGTTGGTTGGATCGATGACACGGCCGTTTTGTAGAACAGTGTCGAAGTGCTGTGAAGTGGCCAAATCGAGAGTGAATCCTGAACGAGAGCAGATAGCGGGCGAATTGTTTTCGGCGATTCTACAGAGGCGCACCGGTTCACAGTGGTTTCACCAGCCGTAATCGGCCCGTAATGAACACGGTAATCGAACGGTAATGTACGCGGTAACCCCAGCGTAACGATGCCGAAGCGATCCTATTTTTATCGAAGTCGTGCCGATGAGATTCATAACTAACTATTTGGTTGCCTGCCGCATGTTGCGAATGAATCCTTCGGCACGTTTCGCGTCTGGCTAATTTATTATCGTTTTCTGACGGATTTGTGATCAAAATTAGTACATTGCGAGTATCCTTCGATGCCTGAATTGGAAGAGCGCTATTGGAGAATCAAGTGAGTCTGAACAAACCGTATTTAATATTGATGCTGCTGGTCCTTGTGGCTCTAGCGATCATAGGGTGTAGTGGTGGAGATGACGAGCAGTCTGAATCGACCGTCGCACCGGCACTGACTTCGACCGTTAAGGCATCGACTTCTGGTGACACCGGAACATCGGACACTGGCACGCTTGAAGTTCGAGTTACTGACGCACCTGATCCTTCAATTACTGCCGTCTACGTAACCACGGACAACATTGAAGTTTCAATCGCCGGTGAAGGATGGGTCTCAGTCATTGACGAAGAGATCACTTTTGAACTACTTGCCCTTGAGGGTGTTGAAGCTATTCTTGGTTCGGCTGAACTCCCTGCCGGTAGTTACACACAGATTCGACTTTCGGTTCCACAGGTGGAAGTTGAAAAAGACGGCGAGATGATTGTTGCCGAGGTTCCAAGCGACACCATCAAACTGGTTGGAACTTTTGAACTCGTCGCTGGCGAGAAAACATTCATTAGCCTTGATTTTGAGGTCGACAAGTCACTCGTCGAACGAGGTCCAAAAGGATTCTTGTTCAAACCTGTAATAAAACTTGCCGTTGGCGAGCCTGGAGAAGAAGGTTCCGTAGCGGTTGCCCTAACAGGAAAAACTGAGGAGCAGCCGACTCCGAAGCCGGTTCCAACGAAAGTAACGCCGCCTAAGCCAACCGCAGTCCCGCCGACAGCCACACCTGAGCCAACTGCAGCCCCGACCGCAATACCGGATGCTACAGGTGCGTTCTTCCTGCACATTGCTGAACCTGCTGATGGCGAGGCTATTGTCACTACGAGTACGTTCGATATTGTAGGGCGAACTTCGGTTGATGCACTGGTAAGCGTGAACGACTCGTTCCCAGATGTTGCGGTTGACGGTACGTTCACATCAACGGTGACACTGGATGAAGGTCCTAACGTTATCGAGGTTGTGGCAAGTACCGCTGGTGGTGGTGAATCCAGCATAGTTTTATTGATTATTTACGAGCCGGCTGCGTAGGAAATAAGAACAACAAAATGAACATTCAAACTTTGTATAGGCCACTGGCGTTACTTTCGATCATTTCGCTCGTAGTCGCATCAACGATCACTGCAGCTTCAGTTTCAGCTGATTCTAGTGATGCTGAAATTCCACCAGGACAGTTAACACGTCGTGGTGTATCAGGAACGGTTGTTGCCGTCGGCAGCAGCAATATCGTTATCGAAACCAAATTTGGCAATGTGACCATCGATGTTGATGGTGGAACGATCATTAAATCGAAAGGTGAGACGATCTCCCTCACAGACATCAATGTTGGTGATCGAGCTGGAGTACTGCTGAATAAGGCACCTGATGCTCCGAAAAATGTTGATGTTGATCTGTCGACTCCTACACCCGGTGATGACACCGGCACAGACCCCGACTTAACCCCTCCGGCTACATCTGACGACACAGGTACAGAACCTGATCTGACTCCAACTCCAGTTGTAGACGACACAGCTACAGATCCAGATGTAACACCGACTCCAACTCCTGAGCCTACAGCTACTCCGACAGCCACACCTGAGGTCACTCCCCCGCCTACGTCTGACGATACAGGTACAGAACCTGACCTGACCCCAACTCCAGTGGCAGACGATACAGCTACGGATCCAGACGTCACTCCTCCGGATACTTCTAACGACACTGGAACAGAGCCTGAGCCGTCGGTAACTCCAGTTCCGACACCGACACCATCGATCCGACAGAACGTGACTGCCCTCAGAATCACAATCGTTCCGGCGAAAGCGACTCGTAAACACGAATGTGTTGTTGTGACCTCAACTGGTGATGGCACGACCACCGTCCTCGATGATGAAGGTATTGAGACCGAGCTTGAAGGCGATGAAGGAACTGCGGGTGAAGACGTTTGCTTGATTACTCAGACAGGTAAAAGTGGTGGTAAGAAAGTCACTGGCTCGACCAGCTCTAGCACGGTAGACGATCGCCTTGATCGGCTTGCCGAAAAGAATGCTGAGCTGGCTGAAAAGCTTGCCGAGCGAAAGGCCGAGACTCAGGCGAAGCGTGACGAGCGTCTTGTGAAGACCATCGGCAATGCTCCTGAGGACAAAAAAAGCAAAGCTGAGGGAGCCAAGGACAAGAACACCGAGCGTGGTTCTGGTCGTGGTTCGGGCAACTCGGGCAGTGAAAGCTCTGGCGGTTCGGGTGGAGCCTCAGGATCCTCTGGGTCTGGCGGAAGTTCCGGCGGCGGAAATGATAATGCCAATGCAGGCGGCAACGACAACACTGGCAACGGTGGAGGCGGAAGCGACAACAGTGGCGGCCCTCCTGACGATAAAGGCAAAGGTAATAACAAGTAATTCTCGCCTTACCAAAGATTCAATCGAACACCCGTGGTATCACTGCCACGGGTGCTCTGGTTAACTGGAACAAATGCAAATTGGTCTCTGAGCTGAGAATTGGCTATCGGCAATCGATGTTGGGACAGGTCTAGACTCTGCACATCGTGAGCTACAGAATCGTTTTATGTCCGCACGGGATCACACATCTTTGAATATCGCTGACCGGCAAGGTCGACCGAGCACTGACGCGATAATCGTCTATGCCGGGAGGGGATTACGCGATATGGGGCGAGGGCTAATCGCCGTGATTCTGGCGATCTACCTTGCCGAAATTGGGCTTTCGATACCACAGATCGGTCTCGTACTCGGCTCAAGTCTGGTTGGCGGGTTTGTCCTGTCGCTGGTGGTGATGTTCAGTGCCAAGGCCATTTCAAGGCGTGCTTGGTTCGTGATCATCGCAGTTGTGACGGGTATATCGATCGCGATGTTGTTCTACACCGAGAACGTGTGGCTCATAGGAATCGCATCGTTCTTCGGTTCATACGCTGGAAGTGGGATGCATTGGGGACCGAGCCTTCAACTTGAGCAGTCATCGCTGACAGAAGTCACTAACTTCCAGACTCGCACGAGGGCATTTTCTAATCTCTCGGTTTCGTCGGCCGGTGGGCGAGCCGTCGGCAGTGCGCTAGTGGTGATTGCCACTTATTTGATTGGCGTTCGAGATTGGGAGTTGATTGACGCCTACAAAGTACTTTTGGCGATCTATCTAGGAATTAACTTGCTAAACGCAGTTATTTACCTTGGGCTTTCATCAGCCGTTGAATCTAAGACGAGTGCTGGAGATCTACTTGTAAATCCGTTCAAAACGCCCTCCCGAAAACCGATCCTGAAATTATCTGGCCTGTTCGGGGTCGATTCGTTTGCGGGCGGAATGATCTTCGATGCCTTTTTCGCGCTATGGATGGTCGATAAGTATGGAATGAACGAAGGCACGATAGCAGCGATCATGATCGCCACTCAGGGTTTAAATCTCGTGTCGATCTGGCTTGCTCCATCGGTTGCCAAGCGAATCGGATTATTCAATACGTTCGTTTGGACTCAAGTGGCATCGAATATATGCCTGATCACTTTCGCGTTCGCTCCAGGCGCAGTAATTGCCACTGGAATTTGGATGCTACGTGGAATATTCGATGAAATGGATGTACCAACTCGACAGTCGTACATGATGGCACTTGTGCCACCGGAAGAACGTACGGTGATGGCTGGATCGGCGAATCTCGGGCGCGGACTGGGTCGAATGCCGAGTTCGACTGTCACAGGGTTCTTGTGGGCGGGGGCGTACACGGTCGCTCCTTGGTTGATTGGTGGCGGGTTGAAACTGGCTTACGACTTCGCCATTTACTTCTCGTTCAGAAACGTTCAGCTTCCCGACGAAACCGATTAGTTGAACTAATTGGGCAGAACCGCTGCAGCTCTGTTTAGATGCGCCCTGAGTACATCATCGCCTTTGAGATATCGATCGTTTCATAGGGAATCCCAGTCGATTCGATCGCTCGTTCTCCACGCCGAGTTGTGAGAATAGTTCCACCTGATCCAACAACTCGACCTGCCAGCATAATTAGCTTGCCAGCAACAATACCGTGGCTGGCCTTACCTAATTCAGGGTCGATTATCGTCACATCAGCGTCGTGACCCTCCGAAAGTCGACCTTTTGAATTCAGTCCCATCATTTTTGCCGGATTCAGGCTGAGCTTTAGAACCATCTCGGTGGGCTCTAGTGCACCGAATTTTACAAGCCGCATCGCCTGTTCGATGTTTACATTACGAGGCAACACACCGGCATCACTGCCGATTGCATCAACAATGAATTCATTCTGAGAGTTCTTTGCAGCTGTAAGTTGAAAAGCTGAAATTGCGTTGTTCACAGGGAAGCTCATCGGCACGTCGGTATTGCCTTCGTTGAACAGTTCAATTCCACGTTCTCCGGTGACCAGAACTAGACCTGTTCGAGTCTCATCGACCGTCGAAGCGTAGCCATCTCGCAGTGCGGCACGAATACCGTCCGCGGTTGGATCGTAATTCCTGAGGCGTAGGCAGTTACCAACTACGTCGGCGAGAACGTTTCCATCGTCATTACATTTTCCGAGAGTGAAGTTGGGGCGCGCTAGGTGCACTTCTGAAACGATCTGACCCCGTAAATCATCGAGGATCTGCAATGCCTCTCGAATCTCATCCTCAACTGGAAGTATCGATCCGCGGCAGTAGGCGTTGATATGGGCTAGGTGGATCCGGCCTTTGCTGCCGAGAAGTGCTGGAACTTCGCGTAGACCGTCGAGCCTAGATCCAGTTGCAGTAGTACCTACGTGATAAGCAACGTAAGCGCCTATATCGTTGGCAGTTGAGATGAATTTTGCAGTTTCATCGGGTGTGAACGGATAGTACCCGCCCCATAATTTAATGCCGAGTGAGCCCGCTTCGAGTGCAGTGTCTACGATCTCAGCAATCTTCCCGGGGCTAAGGCGTCCTTCAGGGACGGTCTCTCCAGGCTTTAGATAGCCAAGACTACCGACATTCACTCCAGAGCCGCGTGCGGTAATACCGGCCGTCAGGGCGTCCATGCTCCCGCCGAGATCGATGACGGTGGTTGCTCCTGCTCCTGCAACCATCTGAAGCCCCAAACCTCTAATGCGTCCAAGGTCAGCAGCGTTCGCCACGTGGACGTGGGTATCGATCATGCCTGGCATTACCCATTGGCCGCTGGCATCAATCGAATCTGACGAACTAGCAGGATTAATGTTTGGACCGATACGTTCGATCTTGCCGTTTGAGATTGCGATATCGGCGATATCGTCGAAACCTGAATCGGCGTCGAGGACGCGTCCGTTGCGAATCAACAGATCGTAGTGATCCAACAGAAATTCCTTGCTCTTATCAAACTATTTAGCGATTCTTACGGCAGAATTGAGTGCAGTTTATTCACAATATCTCGAATTGGTGTGAACGATTCGAGGGCTTCACGAGCATTGGTCCAACTTTGAATACGAATACGCTAAACCCATTCAAATCATTTCATCTATTTGGCATTGTAGTTGCGCTTGTAATTGCCGCTTCAGTAATGATTGTTCCCGCGACGGCTCAAGACGATGATGCGATTGTTGGCTATCGAATACTTGGCGAGGAAATTGCTGGACCATATACGATTCAGCTACAGATGAGTCCAGTCGCTCCGATTATCGGAATCACTCGTTTCGCTGTTCGAGTACGGGAGACAGTGACTGGCGAAGATATTGACGACGCAATTGTCAGAGTGTTTGCTTCCCCGTCGGAGCAAGGTGAGAAGCAGTATTCACCAGCTCTTAATTCGCATGTCGACCTCGTATTTTATCTCGCTCAACTTGATGTGGAGTTTCCAGGGATTTGGGCGATCGATGTTGAGGTGGATTCAGAACTAGGAAGTGGCACTACTGTGATGTCGATTCAGGTTGATGAACGAGGTAGAAGCGGCACCGGAAACGGCTGGGGCCAAGCGTTGTTCGGACTAGTCGTCTTCTCGTTTGTCGTGGGCATTACCTGGGTTTGGTATTCCTCGAAAAAAGCTCTCAAGCGAAGAGAGCGACAGAGTTAGTTCAAACTAGTTGATTTTTGACTGCTACGAAATCGATCTATTTTGAATTCAAAATGGGTCGAAATTATTGACCCTTTGCAATCACGGTGCTACGTTTACGGCATCTTTCCGTAGTGTGCGATCGCCAATGAGGAACCGGCCTTCCCTGTGCGCAGTCGACACACCTAGCAGGGCAAGATTGAGTTCATGGCTCGGTTTTGACTAACGAGGAGCGCGATATGACAGAACCCGTACGTTTTGAGGCCGAAGATATTAGTCCACGCATGAGTGGTAGTGGAATGCTTACTGAATCAGCACCGTTTGTAGCCTCAGTCGAGCGGCTGATGATCAGAGTTCGAAGTGCGAAACTTAACGATCATGGTCAGATGCTCGACAATCTACAGGCTTGGATCGACCGGGCTATGACTGGTGGAATCGACGTCCTTCGAGACGGTGATCAGATTCTAAGCACACTAAATGCCAATGTGTCCGAAATGATTCATTCTCGAACGATGCTTCGGCGCATTGTTGCGCCAATGGTTGGACTAACGCTACTGACAGCAGCTCTTGCAGCAGTCACAGTAACTGTCTCGGGCGTTGAGGCTTTGTTCCTCTCTACACCTCTTGAGATCGTATTTGCGGCAATCATTTTCGGCATCGCTGGAAGTGCATTCACTGTGTTACTTCGCACGGTGACGATGCAGCTGGAATATACCGAAAAAGTAGCTTTGTTCATGGTTGGATTGGCTCGACCTCTTGTTGGTGGAGTTCTCGCCCTTGCAGTGTTCGCATTGTTCGGTGCGGGGATTGTTTCTTTGCCACTGGTTTCTGATCAGGAAAGTACCACTCGGGTATCGTTCTTGGCTGGTTACGGTGGGAACGGTATTTTTGCCGGTCAGTTAGCTCTGTTTGCCTTCGCATTCGGTGCAGGGATCTTCGAGGGTTACATAACGCCTCGCTTTTCAAGAGGAATGGCCCGAGCTGCCAACAAGATCAGCAACGTAACGTCGTAGTCCTCAGTTTGGTAAAACATAAAGACCGGGTCCATGAATTTGGAGCCGGTCTTTTTTTTGTGCGAGATTTCGACTGAGTAGTGCACTGCAGGCAAATATCATAATGAGAGCAATGAGAAGAATGAACGGAGAAGCCATAAGTAGTCCGATTAGAATCAGACGAAGTGTGGCTTGACCAAACCGAACCCAAATCGATGAAGACTTTGATCGTTTGCCCTTCAGAGAATCAAAGGTGAATCCCAATAGCAAACCGTTGTGAGTGCCCTGGTCGTGATAGTTCATAAAGCATTACTCCCCTGACTAACTGTTTGCCCACCATAGGATCGCGATTATTGGCGATAGTGTTATCAGGATGCCGAACCATTTGGCCTTCTTTGAGGCTCGCTTACCGTACTGATGCCGTGATCGCTGTGATTGAGCATTGATACGCACGCCCTCAGCCTGAATTTTAGAACCGAGATTGTTATTGTTTTGCTGGTTCATGACAATGCTCCAGTTTGGTAATGTCTGTGCGACGAAGTAGCACTTAGCTCAATGCTGTATGCAGATTATAGGCTTTGAGAATTTCGTGTACGTCACTGGTGCTCGACGGGCATCGTATGATTGCATACAAGGTAATTACGGCGAAGATGCCCAGATACGCCCACGACAAGAATAGTCGCCAACGGTGCGAACGCAGTGACTTTGATCCAGCCTGAATACCGAACCTCGGCACGTCAGCATCCACTTCGACCTTGCGGTTTTGCTCAATGCCTGAAGCTAAATGGGGCGAGATTTTAGATCTCATAAATTAGCCCTCAAATGGAATCTGGGCTACAGCAGTAGCTAATCAGATTTACTTAGACGTTTGGCACTTCTTACATCACAAGGATTATTGGATTTCCTTGCTGTGTAGAACATGACTAGCCCTGAGCCCACCAGATGATTACAGAGAAAATCACAGCGTAAAACACTAAGCGGACCAGTAGCTGGCATTTCGTAACTGAGCGACGACCGTCAGGATCGCGTCCACCGCCTCTATTCCAAAGATTCACGTTCGTTCCTTTTGTGAAGATCTGTCACTAAACAGTGCCTTTGAAGTTGGCAAGTTGTTCAGCGAAGGTGAAGACCGCAGGAAGTCCGCCAGTGTGGAGGAAAATGATCGTTTCATCATCGTCAAATCCACCTTCTTTGATTTGATCGATCAAGGCTGCCATTGCAGTTCCGGTGTAGTTCGGATCGCAGATGATCGCGTCGGTCTGAGCTGCGATGTGTATTGCTTCGTTGACTTCAGCCGTCATCACGCCGTAGCCCTCGCCAACGTATTGATCGAGCACTCGCATGTCACTTTGTTCGAACGTTACCGGCAGATCGAGCAGTTCTTGAATGTCTTTGTTGTGTTTGAAGATGTAATCACCGAGAGGAACATCGTAGTTAACGGTTACCCCAGTGAACTTCCAGTCGAGCCCCATCGCTTTTGCAGCAATTATTAAGCCGCAAAGCGAGCGCCCTGCAACACCAATGAAGTGGATATTTTTCAGATCGTTCTCATTGATTTGTTCAAGAATTTCTATACCGGCCTGAACGAATCCAACCATGCCGACGATGCGTGGAAATACGTGTTCTTGAATCAGGTATGGCTTGTGACCTTCGGCTTCCAGCTGTTCTTTGAGTCTGGTTGCATAACCATCGGCGTCGCCTGACTGGTATTCGTCGAGAAGATGGAGTTCCGCACCAAGAATCTTGTCGATAAGCAGATTGCCTTGAACAATGCGGTTCGCTGCATTCTTTAGAACGAGGATGTAACGCATGCCGATCTTGTTGGCGGCAGCCGCAGTCATTCGAGCGTTGTTCGAGTGGTAGTCCATGACGTTGATCATTACGTCGTAGCCTTGCTCGGATACATGCGGCATCTCGAATTCGTAGTGGCGTGCCTTGTTGCCTCCGTATGCCAGACCCGTCATGTCTTCACGCTTGATCCAGATATTAGGACCACCGAGTCGTTCGGTGAGCCTTGGCATTTCTTCCAACGGTGTTGGTAGGTGAGCCATTTTCATCCGTGGGAGTTTGTCGATGTGAGTTTGAAGTTCGTTGGGCGTGAGGTGTTGTGTCATGGTGATGGGATTGTAGTTTGAATATATTTCTATCGGTACTTCGATAAGTTCAGGATGGTGAAAACTCTGCGTTCAGGATCAAATCGGATGTCTAATCAAGAAATTTATCGGCGTGGGCGAAGAGTTGTGGAAGTCCGCCGGAATGGATGAAGCAGATCGTTTCGTCGGGGTCGATTCGACCGGATCGGAATTCACCGATTAGCCCCGACATCGATTTTCCGGTGTAGTTGGGATCGAGGATTAGTCCTTCGGTTTTTCCGACCATTAGGATTGCTTCGATCACCCTGTCGTCTGGTTCACCGTATGCGGGTCCTCGGTAGTCTTCCAGGACTGTCAGGTCATCTAAATCTAATGACTGTTCGAGATCGAACATTTCTGCAACTTGCGCTGTCCGCTCAGCGGTGTCCTTTTTGAAGTCTTCAACCTTGCCGGGAGAGTATTGGCATGCGGTCGCTCGCCAGTCGAGACCTCGGTTCTTGGCATAGAGCCGTAGGCCAGCAATTGATCGACCTGTTAATCCCCAGAATCGCACTGGGCCGTCAACGTGAAGTTCGTTTAGTTGCTCTTCGAGTTCGAGTCCGGTTTCGAGGAACCCAATCGTGCCCATAACATCGACAAATGGGTCGTCTGGGAGGATGTATGGTTTGCGACCTGCGGCCGTTTCAGAGGTAAAAATCTTCTCTGCCACCTGTCGACCATACTCAGATGGAGTGCGGTGAATCTCGGCTCCCATCAATTTGCAAAGCAGCAAATTTCCTGTGATCGGAGCTGTCACCAAATCGATCGAGACGATGTGGTATTTCAGACCGGCTTTTGCACAGCCAGCAGCGATGAATCGCGCTTGGTTCGAGTGGAAGTGATTGATGTTGATGACAGTGTCGAAGCCACCTTCGAGAATGTGAGCGATCTCGAACTCGAAGTGCCGGCCTTTATTGCCGCCAAATGCCAACCCTGACGCATCGTCGCGCTTCACAAGTAACCGGTTCGGGACTGCAACGCCCTCGTCGATCAATGCCTGACGAAGTCGATCGAGCGGTTCGAGTGGCGTGTTCAGGTGCGAAAGCTTGAAGCGTGGGAGTTTTTCGAGCCCAGAGCGAATGTGTTCTTGAGTGACTGTCACGTAGATGATTCCTGAGTTAAGCGTTCTGGGTTGGAAGCCAACCCCAGGGTCGAGGTCCGTAGTCGATTGGCTGCGGAACGCCATCTCGAATTGCCATAACCGGCTTGATGGCTTGTGATCCGTTGCCGACTCCGCCTGTGGTGTCGTGGTATCTGAAGTTGCCTTCAACGAGATCGAGAATCGAAATATCCGCTCCTGCACCGATGCTGAGCGAACCGATTTCTTTCGACATTCCGAGAATCTCGGCAGGTTTTGCAGTCGCCATACGGATTGCATCTTCGAATGAGATACCGAGTGACATTACCTTGCCCATGCACTCTGTCAACGAGTACGTCGGACCTGCGAATCGGCTCATCATCGTGACATCCGAACTGATCGTGTCGGGGATGAACCCAGCATCGATGACTTTTTGTGCCGCTGTAAAAGCGAAGTTAGATCCACCGACTCCTACATCGAAATAAACGCCGTTTTTTCGGGCTTCAAGCGCTTGAGGAAGAAGTGAACCATTGGCAAGTAGTGCGCCGACCTGGTGACTGAGAGTGTGTGTGACGATATCGCCTTTGGTGAGGACTTCCGTCAGTAGCGTTGGGGCGAGCACGGCTGCGATTGGATCCTGTTTCATGATGTCGCCGACGTGAACCATCATAGGCACACCAGCTTCGGAGGCGATGGCCTTTGCAGCCTTAGGCATCTCGATGCCAAGTGCGGTGATTCCGGGTGAAACCATCCGAACTTTCACACCTTTGATTACGTTTGGGGCAGCTTTAATTGCTTCAACGGCAGCTTCATGATTGATGTCGTCAGCAGATAGAACCTCTGGTGCCCGTATTACCCCGAGAGTGCCGACGTTCAGAAGCGCGAGAACGCGGGTAGTAGCGTTGGCGGCGATAGTGTTGACGAGACCACCGACGTTGAACGCACCGGTCGATCCGGCATCAAGAACGGTCGTGACACCTGCATTCACTCCAGCGACGTCGGCGGTGACCATCAGGTCTTCGTTAGTTACCTTGCGAATATCGGCAGCGATATGGGTGTGAAGATCGATCAGACCGGGAGTAACGACCAACCCAGTCGCGTCAATGACTCGTTGGGTGGCAGATACATTGATGTTTGCTTCGACCGCAGCGATTTTGCCGTTCGAAACAGCTACATCGAGTTTGGCGTCGATGTTATTGGCGGGGTCGATGACTCGACCACCGGAGATTACGAGATCGTATGAAGTGGGTTCAGTAGGCATGGTTTGGTTGCTGATGTTGTTGACTGTGGTTGTACGGATTTCGATAGCGATTGTGGCTGAGACGCACGGCGTTGTCATCCTTTCGAAGTGAATGGCTGGGCGTTTTAGCTTGGGTGTGGCGTTTGGAGCCGGTATTGGCTCATGATCCGGGCGGGATCGTGAGTTGTATGTGCTGAGACATGCCATGCGAGTGGCGGTGCCTTAGAACTATGGCGGGTAACCCCAGAACCAGATTCGCATTTGTGGTCGTTTGACCCTGAGTGTTGGGACTTGACCGACGGATTCTGAATTTAACCCTTCGACGAGTTCGACTGTTTATTAGACAGGCTAGGCTCGAAGCTGGATTCAGGATGCCATCGGCAAATCCATGCTAAATGCGGGAGTTGCTTATGTGTTTACTGACGGTGAAAGTCGGAGGCTTGTACGGGCCCTCGTCATATCACGGCGAGTTGGTTTCGCCAGAGAGTTTGTTGCGCTTTTATATGTGCAGACCATTTTGCAGTCCGTTTACCGCATTCTCTCTATTTGGTTAGCATCCCTTGTTTGGTCGGATTGGTCAAGCGCTGATGGCACTTTTGCTACGGGCGTGACTTTATGTGCGTGGGAACGGCACAGATTGGACGTTGTCTGACGGGTACTGGACGTATCTTGTGATTATTTCTTTGGGGTATGAATCTCATCTGGATTATGGCGATTATCGAATACCGCTGAGAAGTACAATGCTAACTTCATCGCCTCCATTGGAATCGCTGGAGAATATTGGTTGTCATTGCGAATTTTCGATTTCCTAAATCCAAAATCTGCCATTTCGGCGGACGAAACTCAACGCGGAATACGCGCCTTTACGATCGAAGGTGCTGCGACGATGGGGTTGGGGAGTATCACCGGCAGCGGTTTATTGACGGCGTATGCGCTAGCTCTTGGTGCCAGCAACTCGCAGATCGGGTTGCTCGCTGCTTTGCCATTCCTGTTTATGCCGTTCCAATTGGCGACGGTTGCTTTTGTTGAGAAATTCCAAAAACGGAAAATGATTGCGACGCCGTTGTGGCTTTTGGCCCAGTCGATCTGGATACCAATTGCTCTCATCCCCGTCTTCATCGATGCCCCCGGTGGAGGAGCAGTTACCGTACTTCTGTTGCTCATGGCATTACGAAGTGGTGCAGTAGCTATGCAGAATGCGGCGTGGAATAGCTGGCTTCGAGATCTTGTTCCCGCAGCAACGATGGGTTCGATATTTGCAAACCGACTCAAGTACGCAAACATCGCTGCTATGGCTTTCGGTGTAGGTGCGGCTTTGTTTGTCGACTACTGGACGGGAGCAGTCGATGCTGAGCAATTTCTGATGGGATACACGATAGCTTTGTTGTTTGGGGCGGTAGTGCTGGGTGGGGCTAGTCAGGTGTTCCGCGCACTGATTCCGGAACCAAAGATGTTGGATTCCATAGGTGAGCGTAGATCGTTGATATCGACACTGATCGAACCGTTCAAAGATCCCAACTATCGACCTCTGATGATATTCATGATGCTCTGGCACTTTGCCTTATATCTCGCAACACCCTTCTTCGCTGTCTACATGCTGCAGCGATTAGATTTTCCAGTCAGTGTTGTGCTTGGAATGTCAGTTGTTTCGCAGCTTTTTAACGTATTTTTCCTTCGTTTTTGGGGTCCGTTAATCGATCGCGTTGGTAACAAGGCGGTATTGAGAGTTTCAGCTTCGCTCTATTTGGTTGTAATTCTGGGTTGGACATTTACTACAAATCCAGATCGGCATGTGCTATCTATCCCATTGGTAATTTTGTTGCACGTCTTTGCAGGGGCAGCTGCTGCTGGTGCTACCGTGACGACAGGAACAATCGGGATGAAACTTGCTCCGATTGGGAAGTCGACATCTTATGTAGCGGCTATTTCGGTTCTCGCTAATTTGGGCGCAGGTTTGGGTCCCCTCGTTGGTGGATTGATGGCCGATTATCTCAAGGTCAGATCCTTATCAATCAATTTCGAATGGCTTGACCCCAGTCATTCGGTGTCATTGGCAGCAATTAGCCTGCGTGGATTCGATTTCCTATTCGTTATCGCGTTCATTCTTGGAGTTTTGACGCTGAACATTTTGTCCATAGTGCAGGAAGAAGGGGATGAAGGGCAGGACGTGGTGCTGGATGCTTTATATGCCCACGCACGTAGGGCAACGGACCCGATGAGTTCGGTGCCCGGATTTGGACTGCTCACACAATATCCATTTGGGTACATGAGACGGATACCAGGCCTCGACGTGGTGGCAGGCGTGACTGCATACCAAGTTGCAGAAGCCACCCACTTGGCTGCAACTGCTGCAAGTCGGACTGGGCGTGGATTGAAACATGTTTCATCAGAAATTCGTAAAGCGTCGACGTCTGCATTCAAATCGGGCGCAAATATGGAAGCCTATTTGATCGAACTTGGTAGACATGCTGCGCGCGGAGCTGCATTAGCTCTAGCGCAGTCTGGGCATAATGCTGAAGATGTAATCCAGGCCACATTGAATGGTTCGGTCGAATCTATGGTTACTGATCAAGGTCTCGCACCGGAAGATGCGTTGTTGGCAGCAAGTATCGGTACGTTAGAAGGTTCAATGGAAACGGGTAACTCGCTTGATGAGTCAGTAGAGTCGACTACTGCGGCGGCGATCGAACTCGCTCGAGATTTTGGTATCGATCATGAAACTACTATCGAAATCATGAATGATGCCGCCAAAAGAGTTGCCGGAAATTACTCTGAAGGATCGGTTGATTCGCTGTAAATTATTAGTTGTACCGAAAAATTGGCAATTGTCTCGAGTGGTCAGTTGTTACGATCCTGCAAAAACCGTATTGAAGACATTGCAGTGGCATTCGAATTCAGGTGATTTCGAAATTGCTCAAAACTACCTCTTTACATTCATATTTTTTTGTCCGAATATTGCTCGTGACAGGATCGATTAACGTCAAAACTGTCCTTCGCACCTGCAATATGACTGACCCGAGAGTAATTAATTGCATTCTCTTGATTTGGTACAGCGCCGCGTCGATGCGGCGTAATTGGTCATCACCTCAGGTGCGCCGAATAGGGGGGCATTAAAATGCCAACTCCAAGCAAGGGCACTAAAAAGCCCGTCAAGAAGTAATCGTGCCAACTTGCGGGATTCTCTACTGAGATTCGCATAGAAGGGACCACAAGACTGCCCAGTCTTGTGGTCCTTTTTTATTTAATCGTCGCTTCGGCAGCAATACTTTAGACCCTAGGGATAGGCATGGTCAGAAACGTCGACGTCATTTCGAGCCGCATCCACTTCTGCCACCTGATTCGAGTTTGATAAACCATCGATCTGTATTGCATCGACGTCTGTTAGAACTCAAAGTTGGGACATATTGATGCTACGATCGAATCGATTGGATATTCGATATCGTACTCAACAGGACGATGTGTCTCCTCCGGCCAGAAGGAATAATCCGAGGTTGAGGACTGGCCCTAATAGTGCAGATGAACTCAGATTAGATTTCAGCATTGATCGTTAAACCACGATTGAAATCATGAATGGCGTAGCTAAGAGAGTTGCTAAAGACTATCTCGAAGCCTCGCGTGGTTCGTCGCAGGTTCATCTCCGATCCAATGTTTCTTTATCGGGGTGAGACGCTAATTCTAGCGGGTACCTTAACGCGTATTCAGGATAAAAAAACTTGCATCTGTTTCGACCAATCAATCAAGACTACGGCGTCTAATTTATTCATCGCATATACCTGCCCGTCACAACAATAAATTACTACTTTCGTGGTATATCTATAGATATATACAACTCCGCATAATTACCAACAGATCGATGAGAACACTGAATGAATAATTACCGATTAAGTGGTAGTTACTTGGATGGGTTTTGCACATGAATGTCTTGATAATACATCGAAGTCCTGTGGTAGCTAAAGGTATCTGTTTGGTGCTGAAAACGGCAGGCGTAAATGCCCTGTCTGAAGACTGGGAGAATACTCAAGCTCTGAAGGCCGTTTTGGAGTCATTCGAACCAGATGTAGTGCTCGTCGATTCCCAAATCACTGGATTAGATTCAGGTCACTTTGTATCAACGGTGAAGGACTGTAATAAAGAGACATCTGTTGCAATCATTTCTATCGACCAGACTCCTAGCCTGATGGACGATGCGATCAATTCCGGGGCGAGTGGATTCATTTCATTGGCTACCAGTTCAGATGATCTCGTAGCCTCGTTGCGGTTGTTAGCAGCAGGTCAAGTTGTGGCAACCGGCAGTGAGGTGACAACCCTTGCTGATGTGGTGACAGTATCGATCGGTTCGTCGTCACAGGAATTTTTGAAATCTCTCACTCGCCGTGAAACTCGAATTGCCGAGATGATTGCACGTGGTCTTACAAATAATGGTGTAGCGAAAAACCTCGATCTGACCGAAGGGACTATCAAAGTTCACGTCAGGAATATTTTCCGAAAACTTGGAATATCCAATCGGACGGAACTGACAGGTTTCGTTATCCGTTCTGGATTAATCGATTGAACGAATCTCAATTTACTAAGCAATAGTTGTATATCCCCGATTGTTGAGGCGGGAGATTTACCAACTTCAATACTCAAAACAATAGAAAGAAAACTAACGAATGGCACTGAAACTAAAACCACTTGGAGATCGAGTAATCATTGAGCCTTCCACGACAGAGTCATCAACCTCTGCCGGCGGGATCATCATTCCTGACACTGCGAAAGAAAAACCCCAACAGGGTGCTGTTGTCGCAGCTGGTCCAGGCCGAACATCAGACGATGGCACGGTTATCGCAATGTCCGTCAAAGCCGGTCAGACCGTCGTTTACTCGAAGTACGCAGGTACCGAGTACGCAGACGGCGGAACTGACTATCTGATCGTTCGAGAGAGCGACATCCTCGCAATTGTTGGATAGTTCATTTTGAACTATCTGTCTCATTCTGGAGAAATATAAGTAATGGCAGCAAAAGAACTAAAGTTCAGCGATGATGCTCGATCTCGTCTAAAAGACGGCATCGACGTTCTTGCTA
>JABMNN010000118.1 GCA_013204545.1 Chloroflexota bacterium
AGCTCATCAAGCAATACGACTGTTTGGGCAAGAGCTGTGGTCACTGACGCTGCTTCTGGTGTAGACCTGAGCCAGATCAAATTTCACGTCGACGTTGATCGGGATACTATTTTCGACGAAGCAGGCGAGATTGTAACCGCTTCAGTCGCCGACTCCATAGCGATAAATCAGGGTTGGAATGCCGCTGTTCTCCTTCCTGCAATCACAACTGACGGACTTGTCAACTGGTACGTAACTGCGACTGACCGGGCATCCAATGTTGGCGTGTCGGATTCTGAATCAACTGCTGGCGAACAGTTTCACAAATACACAGTCGATACTTCACCACCATCGATAGTAGAGGTCGTGCTTGGCGAGGCGTACAACGCCACAACTAAGGTGACGATTGGCAATGTGCTTAACGCCGTTAAGGTCAAGTGGTCGGAACCGGTAAAAGAATCTTTAATCGATGCTTCTCGTTTCATTATCAATGGGCAATCGGCAAAGAGTGCGACGATGGTTGCAGATGTGACAGACACCGTTTGGCTGACCTTTGAAGATATCCCAACATCACCTGAGAGAATCACGATTATGCCTGGCGCTGTGTCCGACATCACTGAATTCCCATCTGAGCTCAAAGAACTCAACCCAATCGACAAACTCGGGCCACGGTTGACCGTATCTACCGATACGGCGATAACGAACGGATTACTTACGATTAGGGTGAATACAGTCGAAACATTGACCGCGGATCCGACAGTGACGATAAATGGAGTTACGTTTGGCTCAGCGCAGCCTGTTGATGTTAACGAATGGACGATCCAGGTAGACGGAAGGACGTTCACCAGCTCAGCAGCGGGTGACGGTGTGAAAAACGTCGAAACTGCCGGATTTGACGCTGCCCTAAATATTGCCCGAGGAGGGGTTGCTGTTGGAGCAACTGGATATCCGACTGGAGCGGTTCAATTCCATCTGGATACGGTCATCAAATCCCCGATTGTCGTTCCGGGCGATCGCGAGACTTCTATCGTAGCGAGACCATTAATTACTGTGAGTTTCGCCGACGAGATCGGTGAATACTCGGGAGATACGCATGCAGGCGTAACGATCATCAATGCCAAACTTGATGGCGTAGATATAACTTCAGGTTTCACCGCCGAATCTGCTTCCACGTGGTCATATCGCCCGGCTGATCTAACGAACACCGAGCATATTCTCGAAGTGCTGGGGCGTGACGATGCAGGTAATACTCATAATCCGATTGTGAGAGTGTTTAACGTTGATGCTCCTACACCGACGCCAACCCCAGAACCTACTCCTACGGTTGAGGTCCCCCCAACGGTTGTACCGTCGAGTACAGCGGAAGCCGCACCTGCTTCTCCTGATCCAACTTCCATTTTAGAGACTGTCGTTCCAGTCGCAGCAACTGTGGAACTAGGTTCGACCGTTGTGCCTGAGCCTGTGGCTACGCCAGAACCAGAGACGGCCGATCCGACGGTAGTTCCGGATGTCAGCACGTCAGTTACTCCTGAGGCTGTGCCGACTGCTACTGATGATTCTAAGACTCCGACCGAAAACAGTACTGAAGAACCGACTGTCATGCCAGACGACACAGCGAGCGATGAGTCTGCGGTTCCGACTACAGCAGCAGAAGATATTGCGGCGACTGTTGCTGCGATGCGTGCAGCCGATGAAGAGTTAAATGATGCAGGGACTGAAGGCGGAGAGATACTTGCACCAGAACCTGCTCTGACCGTGTTCGGGTGTAATGTCCCGACAGGAGAAGCGGAAGCTGCCGGAGCCGTTACGGCTGGAGCCGATTACCTGATCGCCGTTGCTGGACTATTCGGTCTCATAGTTGCTCGAGTTCGCCCAAGACGTCGCCAAGACTCAGAGCAACAGTCCTAATCGATTCGAGGGTGAGGGGCACCACCACGTGGTTGAGCGTTTCTGACGTCGAGTGACCATGCTTGGCGGGCTAGATGTAAGGTCCGCCTGAAAACCAATCATCGGTACCAGTCAATCGCTTTCGAAGTGCTCGAAGCTGTAGAGGCATTTTAGCGTTTGATTCCCACGTTTGATCGACGCCCTCTGACTGAGGCTCACCCTTCACAATTATTTCGATCAAAACCGGCCCGTGGCTGGCGAGTATCCTAGGCAGGGTGGAATCCAGTGACTCAGTATCGTCGAAGCGGTAGGTTGAGGCATAGCCGCACGCTTCAGCGGCTTTGGCATACTGCACACCCGGAGCGGGTACTGGTTGCCCCCCAGTAATGGCGTAGATGCCGTTATTAAAGACGATGTGGTAGAGATTCTTTGGTGCCATTCCCGCGATAGTCGCTAGCGAACCAAAATTCATAAGTAGTGAGCCGTCGGAGTCGAGGCACAGAACCGACCGGTCGGGTTTGCCTAGTGCAAGTCCCAAAGCGACGGACGATGCTTTCGACATGGCGTTTGCGATCCCAATATCGAGATCAGGCTCCTGAGAAACTTGATTCCAATATTTGGTTTGCGTCATGGTAGTGACGGCCACTGCATCACCACGTGAGTCATTGATAATTCGGCAGGCATCTGCATAGGTAATCATTCTTTAATGCCTTTTGATTGATCGCCGGAATCTTCTGTCTTCGCGTATTCAGTGCCGATGGCGACGGCGACCGGTTGGTTGGTCTTCGCTGCACGTTCGAACGCAACTGGAACTCGGTCGAGATCATGATTCGATTCAACTACAAAGTAATCGACTCGCCACATGTGGAGAAAAGGCTCCAGAAATGTTGCTGCCGAATCTGGTGTGTCTCCTTTGCGATTGTGACCGCGGTATCCGATGAACATCACCAAAGGCAGACCAATTCCCAGAGCTAAACCCCTCAGTGCGTCCCCTGCCTCATACAGCCCAGCGTTCTGAATGGATATCACTGGGTTCTGACCCGCAACGAATAAGCCCGCTGCTACGGGAATGGCTTCGCCTTCACGGGAAACCGGAACGATGGTGATCGATGGTTCGGCCATTAGAGCTTCGTACATGTGAGCCGTCTCGGAGTCGGGAAGAGTCACGTAGTGAGAAACGCGATGCTTCACAAGTTGTGCGATCACTTTTTTGGGATGTAAGACGCCATTGATCAAGTCAGTTACCGTTCCCTTTTTGTGAGTGCTTTTGTAGCGTGCTAACAGTCCATTTCGTGTTCAGAATGAGGTTAACTGTCGAACTGCTGTCACGCAACATGAGATGTCTCTGTTAGTCGGATGTGTTTGTTTTGCTTGGACGACGGGTGAATGTCAATAGCACTATCGCAATCAATGCAGCTGCCGTGAAGGTCGGAAACGTTGTCTCGTAGGAACCTGTGTAGTCGAAGATTAATCCCGCACCGATTGCGCCGATTGCTTGCCCGCCGCTTACAAACGGCTCAGTGGCACCCCGAATCGCCCCAAGCGAGCTGCGGCCGAAGTAATGAGCTATTGCGACCGGTGGTACGACTAATAGCCCACCAAGTCCGATACCGAACAGTGCAGCGGCGGTAAACGCCATCGCAGGTGAATTGACGAGCAGGAACAGCAATGCCATTCCCCCGATCCATGCGGCGGTCGCTGAGTAGACAAATTTCACTGGCAGGCGATCGAGCAAGTTCCCCCACATAATGCTGCCGATTGCCGTTCCACCGGCCATCACTGTTAGGGCTGAAGCGGCGATAGATGGACTGATGCCGTGATCACGTAAGAACGCTGCTTGGTGAATATTTACCCCGGTGTGAATGAAAAACACTAGTCCACCTACCATTGCTAATGTCCACATTGCAGGTGTTCTCATTGCCTCTTTTAGAGTCCATTGTTCTTCTTGATCGGCAGCAGTTTTTGCCGACGCGTTTCCAGCATGGAAGTGGGCTGCTTGATCACCGTCGGGTAGTAGGCCAATGTCTTCTGGTTTGTTTACGAACACGAACAACGTAAGTGGTAGAGCGATGACCCAGACTGAAATTCCCATCCAAAACCAAGCCATTCTCCAGTCATCTTCGTTGGCGTTCATAAACAATTGTGCGAACAGTGGGAAGAGCCCCATTCCAAGAGAATGCGACACTCCGAGCATCGATGAGGAACGCCCCCGCATTCGTACGAACCACTGTGCTACAGCTGTCGATGCACCGAGTTGAAGCGGAGCCTGAAACATGAGCCGACCTGCACCAAAAAGCAGATAAAAGCTGATTGGACTGGTGGTCCAACGCAGTGAAAGTATTACCGCACCGAGTATGAACACTGATGAGCCCATCAAGACTCTAGCCCCGTATCGTTGAAGTATCCAACCCGCGATTGGCGATACGAACATTGAAACCACGCCTGCAGCTGCTGCTGCACCGACGATCAAGGTACGGCTCCATCCGAGGTCTTCGCTCATAGGGAACACGAAAACGGCGATCGTAAGGGTTGCTGCTGCATTTTTGACGAACACTGTCGAACCGGCGGCAAGCACAACCACCCAGCCGTAGAAGAACGGAGTTCTACGGGCGAGAGCTGCCCTAGGATCGGTCGAGGTGCTTGGAGAAGTGTTCATTAATTACAGATATATCGAGATAAATACTAGGAACGCTGGATGCTAGCAGTCGTTCGAGTCTCGATGTTCCTCAGAAATGCTCAGTGCTACTGATAAAGTGGTTGATCGAAGATTCTGGTCAGATGTACCTATCTACTGTGAGATGGTAAATTTCTGACCTGCGACCTTGATTTTTGTAATCACCTGTAAGAGCAGTAAGCGAAATATGTCACCCGATTCAACTTCTTTCGACGCCAAGCGATCATTCGAAACGACCGGCGGTACGGTCAATTATTACTCCCTGTCAGCATTGGAAGATGCTGGTCTTATCGATATTTCTAAGACCCCATATTCCATTAGAGTTCTGATCGAGAATGCCCTTCGTAAGGCAGATGGTGGCCCTGCGACCGACGACCACGTTAAGCTTGTAACCTCGTGGCGACCCGATGCAAAGCCAGTTAGTGAATTTCCGTACATGCCAGGTCGAGTCGTGCTTCAGGACTTCACTGGTGTCCCGGTGGTTGTCGACATTGCTGCAATGCGAGACGCGGTGACTAACGCTGGTGGTGATTCCTCGATCATTAACCCAATTGTTCGTTCGGACATGGTCATCGATCACTCGGTGCAGGTCGATTACTTCTCTAACGCTGGTGCGCTCGCGCTGAATATTGAGCGGGAGTTTGAACGAAATAATGAGCGTTATCAGTTGCTTAAGTGGGCTCAAGGTGCGCTCAGCAATTTGAAAATTATTCCGCCAGGTGCTGGAATCGTTCACCAAGTGAACCTAGAGTTTCTTGCTGAAGCTGTTCTTACTGAAGAGACCAGTGAAGGTCGTAGAGTTGCCTACCCTGACACTTGTGTTGGTACAGATTCTCACACCACGATGGTCAACGGACTCGGAGTTCTCGGCTGGGGCGTAGGTGGAATTGAAGCTGAAGCAGTGATGCTGGGTCAGCCGTACTACATGGTTGTTCCTGAAGTAGTCGGCGTTCGGCTTACTGGAACGTTGCCAGAAGGTTCGACCGCGACCGACCTCGTACTTGCGATTGTTCAAATGCTTCGTGAAGAGGGTGTTGTCGAGAAGTTTGTGGAGTTCTACGGACCCGGTCTTGCTACCCTCCCGCTAGCTGATCGAGCGACGATCGCAAACATGGCACCTGAATATGGCGCAACTTGCGGATTTTTCCCGATTGACGATCACACCCTGAAATATATGCGTGACACCGGTCGGTCGGAATCTATGGTCGAACTTGTCGAGAAGTACGCCAAGGTGAATTCTTTCTTCTATGATCCTGTGAACGAGCCTGAGTACAGCGTCTCACTGAGCTTCGACCTCGCCAACACTATTCCTGCAATGGCGGGCCCTAAGAGGCCTCAGGATCGACTCGCACTTGCTGAAGTCAGTGCGAACTTCAATTCTTCGTTCGCAGATGCTTCGACTGATAAGTACGATGTCGAGGTTGATGGCGCGAAGGGCGCGATCGGCGATGGATCAGTCGTAATCGCAGCTATCACTAGCTGTACGAATACATCGAACCCTTCAGTGATGGTTGGCGCAGGCTTACTGGCACGAAATGCTCGGAGGCGTGGGCTTCGTCGTAAGCCGTGGGTTAAGACGAGCCTTGCTCCCGGATCGACCGTAGTAACTCGATACCTTGAGGCTGCGGGATTAAATGAAGACTTGGATGCACTCGGATTTAATACTGTCGGTTACGGCTGCACTACTTGTATCGGTAACTCCGGTCCGTTGCCCCAAGCTGTTTCGGATGCTGTGAACGATCACGAGTTAACTGTAGCGGCTGTCGTAAGTGGAAACCGGAACTTTGAGGGTCGAGTACACCCGCAGGTGAAAGCGAACTATTTGGCTTCGCCCGTTCTGGTGGTTGCTTATTCACTTGTAGGAAAAGTCGACACCGACCTTGTCCACGAGCCTCTGGGTCAGGACGATCAGGGTGTAGATGTTTACTTGAAGGATATTTGGCCTTCTCAGCAGAACATAGCCGATACAATTGCTGCGTCGCTCACAGCTGATATGTTCAATGAACAGTACGGTCATGTATTCGATGGGTCACAGGAGTGGCAAGATCTACCCGCGCCGACAGGTCTTAACTTCAAATGGGACCGTGAATCGACTTACATTCAAGAGCCGCCTTACTTTGAGAATTTTGGCGATGAGCCTGTGGTTAGATCTGAAGTATTGGGCGCACGGGTACTCGTCGGATTTGGTGATTCGGTGACTACTGATCACATTTCGCCAGCCGGGGCGATTCCGCCGAGCGCCCCCGCTGGTCAGTTCCTTGTTGGTAACGA
>JABMNN010000119.1 GCA_013204545.1 Chloroflexota bacterium
CTTGCATACCATTAACATGTCGGCCGCTGCGCCCAGGCTATCGGCCATGGGTTTTTCGCAGAGAATCGCCTTCACGCCGCCAGCGGCCGCTGCGGCAATGGTCATCGGGGCGTGGCCGCTGTGCCAGACGCCGATCGAAACGACGTCGGGCTTCGCCACTTGCAGCATCTCGCGGAAGTCCGTGAAGTGTTGGGCCTTGTAGTCATCAAATTCAGAAAATGCTTCATCGTATTCGTTCATCACGTCATGGCTTAGATCAGCCAGAGCCACGATTTCGTATTCTCCACTGTTCAGATATCCCCGAGAGTGGTTCTGAGTCATGCCACCACTACCAATAACACCTACGCGAAGTTTTTCTACCAATTTTCAAGCTCCACTAATATCAAATCCGATTATCCGGAAGAGTTTACAGGCAAGCAGGCTCTCCGCATCGCCGGTGATCTGTTGCACTCGAGAATTTCATCAACCGATCACTAAACTCAATGGGCGTAACCTCTGTGAAGACGGTAGGCTTGCGAATAGGCACACTATTTATCTGCCGGTCTCATCACAGTGCGTTCCGTCTTAAAGAATCACATGTCACTGCTAGGTATATTAGAACATTCGCCAGACGCCGTATTCGTAATCGACGAAGAAGGTTATTTGATCGAGGCCAACGCCGTATTTAGTCAAAATTTCGGGACACTGGTTACGGTAGGAAATATTGTAGATATTTGGCCCGAACTCAGTTCCGTATGGAAGTCTTACATATCTCCCACTTCTTTCAGCGAACTCAATCCGATTCGCGAGGATGTGTCTGCAAATAGTCATTCAGATTGGTCGAGTACGTACGATTTAGAGATCTATCCGGTGTCAGATCCGAATCAGAATCTGTTGATCGGGGTTGCAAGGGACGTAACTCAGGATCGTCAAGAGCGGCACCGTTTGGAGGTTCAGGTAACTACCGATGATCTGACAGGGCTTTTTGTTCGTAGTCAACTTGATGTATTACTCGACTTAGAAATACGCAGGGCAGTACGTCGAAAGTCGGTCGGCTGTTTCCTGTTCATCGACGTTGACGGGTTCAAGAAGACGAACGACGAACACGGACATGCTGAGGGCGACAGACTGCTCAAAGTTACCAGCGAAAAGTTGCTTGGCAACCTTCGTAATTCCGATGTCGTCGCCCGCATTGGCGGTGACGAATTCGGCATCGTTCTGGCCGACGCTAATCTCGAACAAGGAACGACAAAGGCGAACAGCCTTGCGCTGATGTTGAGTCAAATTGCAGTCGGTAACGAATCAACAGGTGTACGAGTTTCAATCGGCGTTTCTGTATTTCCGGAGCATGGCGCGGATGTCCAAACCATCATTCGCAGAGCAGATAGAGCCATGTATTTCGCAAAAAATAGTTCTTCAGAATCCGCCGTCGCTTGGAGTTCGTTACTCAGCGATTAGTCCGATCTAATTACCCGTGTATGAGTCAGTAATATTCACGCTAGAACTGACTATGAATATATCTGCTCCGGTGATTAGTCGTTGATAGCGAATCACCTATGTACGTCGCATCCTCGATTGCGAAGATTCCTGACACATGGGAGTACACTGCTCCAGAACACCGTATAAATCGCAACGTCAGCGAAATTGTCACCAGTGTTCTCCGGCATCTGGAGAAACGTTACCTCGAAATTTCCGATCATCGCGCTAGCATTCTCACGCATTTACTCAGTTGTGGAGTGCATCATGTCGACAGAAACGGACAGACAATGACCTTTCGTATCGTAGTAGTGCGTCTGATAAATTGCATCCCGTCGCAAGGATCACGAGGCGTCATTGATGTGTACCCGCTGGCTTATCTCCAGCCAGGGAGTTCGAAATGAAATTGCTCTTCTTCAACGATTTTCAACTTGGCGTTCTCAAAGGCGACAAAGTTATCGACGTATCATCCGTGGTCACCGACATTCAGCGGCTTGAGCCACAACAGTTGATCAGTGGACTGAACTTCGATTTCGAGAGATACCGGCAAAAACTCGATGCGGCAGGCACCTCTTCCGATGGTGTCCCGGTGTCCAGTATCAGGATTCGACCACCGCTACCAAAGCCGCCGAACATCGATTGTGCATGACAGTGAACTACATGGAAGACGGCACACGCGACGAACCAGCGATTGTAGCAGCATTCCAGAAGTCGCCTAACGCCATCATCGCTCCCGGCGACACGATGGTTCTTCCCGGATACTGCTTCCACGGTACTCGAGGGTGAAGCAGAGATGGCCCTGGTAATCGGAAAGACAGCAACCGTAAAAGCTGTCGATGCATTCCGATTACATCTTTGGTTACACGAACTTCATCGACGGATCGGCGCGTGGACTTCCGGGTGCCAACGTGTTCCACACTATGAAATCACGCTATACATTCGCACCAATTGGCCCGTACATCGTCACTGTCGATGAGATCGAAATTCCACAGAACTTGCAGATTCAGCTCTGGAACAACTGGGTTTTGAAGCAGAATTTCAATATCGCCGACATGGCTCACAAAATCGCTCGCTGTGTCGAATTCATCACTGCAATACGCACTCTCGAACCGGGTGACATTCTCGCTACAGGTACAAACCACCGAGGTCTGAATCCGTTCCAAGATGGTGATGTAGTCGAACTAGAGGTTGAAGGACTCGGACGACTAGGCATCAATATCAAGGATGACCTAAAACGTGGATGGAGTCGAGAGACTCACCTTGAACGCGAAGAAAAAGGTCTTTCCGGATCGTCACCGCAGGCATCAGGCAAGTATTCGTAAATCCAGAGTGCTGGTGGCTCACTTTGAATAACGACAAGTGTCGCCATTATTGTTGTTACCACTAAGAAATTCGTGCCATTATGCAAGTATGACATTTTTTGCTATTCGAGTTCGGTTGGCTACAGTTTGTATCGTTCTAGTTGTAGGGGGCGCTCTGCTTACAGGCTGCAGAAGTTCAGACGCCGTCTCGGATCCACAACATACCCCAGAAACAAATCCAACGCTCTCGCCCACAAAGTCTGATTACCCGCCGACGGTTGTCGTTCCTACCAAATCCCTGAACGAATCAGAAGCAACATTTCCGTACAAGACATATTCGGACGTAGCGCATATGTACTCGATCAATGTCGAATATTTTCAATTCGAAGGTAGTTATAAAACGAAGTTCCGAGCCACAATTATCGGCGGTCTCGACACTAATCAGCGTATGCACTGCGGTGGAGTTGATTGGAGGTTCGGTAATGGCCACGGAATGTCCATAAGCGGGGATTGTCTTTCATTTGAGGAATTTCCAAATTTTCAGCGTACTCACAGCGTCGACTACGAGTTCACAGAAGCTGGTGATTACGAACTAATTTTCAGATATGGAGATATCTTCTCCAACCCGGTGTTTATTCATATCGATGAAACCGACGCTATATATCCAATTCTGAGTCCGGAGGAAGCGGTCGAACAACGGAACGGTACACACGTGGACGTGAGAGGGATGTGCTACGCAAAGAAAGATGACGTACCGGGGCTCTGCGGTTTCGTGTTCGATTCGCTACCACCTACGTGTGATCCATCTTTGAAAGTCGAAAACTACTCGATAAACCGAATGCCCATTCTGGAAACAATGAACGGGATTAGCTGGCTGGCTGGGTCGATAACACTGTCTGAAACCCTGTCAGATGGCGTACTTAGTGTTGATGACTAATTCTCTGCAACCGATTCACTCGAAATACCCTCTCGGCTAAAACCAACAGACCTCGAAACTGTGAGCGGAGTGAGTTGGTCGCGAAAACATATTAACTTCGGGGGTTGTTACTGACGGCGGACTCGCAGTAGACGACTAATCCTCGCCAATAACGATGATCGAGAGTGCGAGGGTCTTCGATGGTCGACTTCACAGGAATCAGGCAAGTATTCATAAACTAGGCTGAGTATTAAGACATGTGGAGATCGAAGCCGCTCGACTTTGTGATCGTCTGGTCTTTACCAATCACAATACCTTCGACTTCCGGAATCTGACTTAGCAGTTCGATCCCGGCATTTGACCCCAACACAAACGCTGCAGTTGATAGCGCATCCGCTTCCATTGCCGATTTAGCAATTACCGTGACAGCACTTGTATGGTCGGGTGAGATACCTGACCGAGGGTCGATGATGTGATGTGAGCGTAGGTCTGCAGAGAAGTAATTGATGTAGCCGCCGGACGTTGCGATTGATCGATCCTTCAACTCGACGCTACCAAGAAAACTGCCTGCATCTCTGGGATCTTCAATGGCAATTTTCCATTCACCACCAGAGCCGACGCCTGTCATCCTCATATCTCCGCCTGCATCGACCAACACGTTTTCAGCCCCAAGTCGGTTCAGAAACGTGACAGTTCTGTCGACAATGTACCCCTTTGCAATGCCATCGAGTGTGATCGCCATACCCGGATTCTTAAGTTCGATTCTGGTGCCATTCACAGCAACGTTTTGAAAGCTTACTAACGGTAAAGTGTGATCAACTGCGGACTGGTCTGGGGGTGAATCCGATATTTGAAATTGCCTCTCTACGAGATCGAGCAGAGGTTTCATAGTGATATCGAACGCTCCTGAGGTCAGTTTTGAATAGTCGATAGATTGTTGAATTACCTCTAACGTTTCTAGAGGTGCGTCGATAATTGAACCATCCCGATTCAATCGAGCGACAGGTGAGTTAGGTCGGTGCCGACTAAAAATGGCTTCTAGTCGCTCGATTTCGTCGAAAGTGTCAGTCATCATCTGACGCGCAATCATTGCATCTGGATGAATTACCGAAATTGTTACCAACGTGCCAAGTTGTGTCTTAGTCTGACGAATTTTATGCAGTTCCGACGATTCCAAAAGAGTCTTCAGTACAGTGCCACTCAATGCCAGTGAGACACCGGCTACTGCAGAAATCCTCAGAAATTGTCTTCTTGAGATATGACGTGAGCGTTTGATCGTCACGATCGACTCTCAATCGTTGGTGCTGAGCCCGCAGTTGGCCAGTTCTTCAGTCGAGTTCGTATTTGTTCAAGATCGTGGCGGCAACTGCCTTTGAGCGAGTTCAGCTGGGATTCGCAGATGCCACACCGAACACATTCCCTGAACTGTATCTCGGCTCCACGAATCGCTCCAGTTGGGCACTTCTGTTCACAAAGGTTGCACACACCGCACTGTGCGACGCGCCTGATTCGGAAAATACTGAGAACAGATAGCAGTCCGAGCGTAGCACCGAGTGGGCACGCGTAACGGCAATAGAACTGAGGAACTACGGCTGATCCAATGAGAACGCCGACAAGAATTGCCCAAAGCCAAAATGATGGGGTAAGGAAAAAGATCGTGCCGAACGGTTCCAGATAGTGAAAAGTGCTCGCGTTTTCGGCAGTCACAGCGAGTATGAGCGGAACCAGCAGCAGTCCATATTTGATGTACTGTGCCCGTTCGTGGATTGATTTCGGCAACTCTCGTTGGAATCGAGATGGCACGAACCGTGCGAGGAACGTTTGGATTGCCCCAAACGGGCATATGTACCCGCAAAACACACGTCCCCAGAATAGCGTGCTGATTATCACGAAGCTCGTGATAATCAGCAGTTTGAGGTCGCTGGTGAACAACGATGTTCCAACCGTAATGACACCAGTGACGTGTGATACCGAAAGAAAACTTCCATCGAAGAAGCCAAGAAACACAATTGTTGTCGCCAGAACCAGCCATCGTACCCTCACGCATTTTTTCAGGAATGCATACGTGGCGAGCAAAAGTAATCCGATCAATATCCACACGCTGATATCTGCTGCCTGCTCCCTCAACCGAGTCAGAACCGTTTCATCCTCGATATCGTTAATTGAATCGTCGAGTGTTGGTAGAGCAGCCAGCAGTTCAGATAGATCGTCGGCCACTTCGACGTCGGCCCTAATTGTTGGTTCTGTATTACCCAACACGGTGAGGGGAAATGATGCTTCACTTGCTGGAGTCATAGTTGAAGCGGGGATTTGAGTCGGCTGCACTTCAGTCGGGGTTAAATAAGCTTTGGCGACTCTTCTGCTCGTGTTCTTAATGTCACGTGCCATCGCACTAACGGTAATCGTTGCCCTCGAAATTCCATCAATATCAGTGCCCACACGGAAATTGTCAGTCAGCGATTTTCCGGCGAACTGCTCTTGAACGCCAGTCCACCTCAGGAAATCACCGATAATCCCCTTCATCGGTTCCGAATACCGTAAAACACGGACGCCCGTAATAGTTCCAGTAAGATCTAGGCCAACAAGTACGTCAATTGTGCCGGCGTAACCCTTAACGTTCGGAGGTACGTCAGACGACCTGAACACGTAGCCCATCAGATGGACCTCGCCTGAATCAGGATCTGTCAAGAATGCTTGGTACACGGGCGGTTCGCCACGTTTATGAGAGAAGTAATCAGCACCTGGCATCACATCACCGAGCAAATCCTCTTCTGATTTTGGTGGTGAGGCAGCACTCGCGGTCGTGGTTGAAAAGGTAAGTAACCCGGCCAATATGGACAAACACAATGCGATCAGAAGAACACGTGAGTACGAGCGAAGGTTGTTCACCGGGTGAATCTCTCCTGTCTTTTCACCACCATTGGCCAGCCCAGCCAGACCATTCACACTATGTAGAGCTATGGGACTTGAATCAGTCTATGACCTCTCAACTTGGGACTAAGTGAGAGCGATGTGAATAATCGGGAACGAACGGAAACGACAGGTCGCCCGGAACGAAAACCAATTACAGATTTATAGTAGCTATTCAAGACTAACTCTCGGGAATTGCACCAATAGAGAGTGCGAAGTTGTCCCAGTATGGCTGTTGATCGATTCTGGCATCAATCACCGTTGCCTTATCAGACGTCATAGCAGAACCAAGTGCGGAATCAAACTCTGCTGGGGTATTTACGATCACTCCGTTGATGCCTGCGGCCCGCCCGACTGCTGCGAAATCAACCGCTGTAAGATCGAGACCGTACTTCGGAAGACCTCTCGATACCTGCCGGGACTTCATCGTGCCAAGGGCTCTATCGTTAACTATGACGAGCGGCATCGCCACATTCATTCGTGCGAACACTTCTAACTCGCCCAATCGCATCAGCGTCGATCCGTCGGCACCAATTCCGATCATCGGCACATCTGGATTCGCCATTTTTGCTCCAAGAGCGGCAGGGATCATAAGTCCCATTGTCCGACCACCGGAAGTGCCAAGGAATCCACCAAATCGATCAAACTCCCACAGGTGTTCCAGCATTCTTACAAATGCGCCCGTCTCTGAGATAACTACGCCATCACTTGGCAGCATTTTTCGACAACTGGCAACGATATCTTGTATTGCGAATTTAGCCTCAGTCGGTCGGTCGAAATACTTCAGCACGTTCTGTTTTACAGAGTCGATTTCTTCCAGTGAAACGCCTCGACCGTCCACGTCACTAAGTGCCTGGAGTGACTCACTAAGAGAACCGTTGACACGTACTTCAGGATTTTGCACGGTGGTTCGGTACTCAGGGCGGGACACCAACTCTATTGTGGGTATATCAAAGCCCCAGGGTGCATGTGTCATCAATGAATCGGCACCAACTAAAATGGCAAGATCACAGAGTTTTTGAAGTTCACCCTCTATCGTGTTTGGCACGTAATTTCCGGTCATAACACCGGCAAATCGTGGATGAGACTCAGGGAACACGCCCCGAGCATCCATGTTGACCTGCACTACACCGCCGATCGCTTCGACGAAATCTATAAGTTCGGCCATTGCGCCTGTTATCGCCACATCAGCTCCGGCAATAACCATCGGCCTCTTCGACGCTGAGATAAGTTTCTTAGCTTGCTCCAGCGAGGATGAATCTGGAGAGCTTTCAACATATTTGAAACGAGCCACGGGAATTTCGCCGCAGTCACCATCATCGAAATTGGACGGATAATCGATCACAACTGGCCCACGGCGACCGTCAGTCGCTAAAGCAACAGCATCACGCAAAGTGTCGTTAGCCGAAGTGCGCTCAAGAGTGTTGTATGACTTAGTGATCGCACCAAACATAGCGCCGTGATCCGTCACCTGTACCAAATCAATATCCGAGTCAGTTGCTCCTGCCTCGAACACACAAACAACTGGCATTCGCTCGAAGAAAGTGTTCGCCACACCACCAAGCATGTTTCCTGCGCCAACGCCCTTAACACCGATAGCGAGCCCAGCTGTGCCAAGCCCTGCACCGTAATACGCTGCAGCGATGGCGGCTGATGATTCGTGTGCGACATGGACGAATTCAACACCAGCTTTACGACCTGCTTCCATAGCGTCCATTGGGAACCCTGAACCGGGAAGACCAAACACGTGCTTGATCCCTCGTTGGGCAGCATCTTGCATAAGTAGATCGGCGAATTTCATCGTGCTTTGCTCTGGTATCTGTGTGCGTTGCTTGGTCTAGTAGTCGAAAGTGAAAGAATCGTACCAACTGGTCTACTGAAAATCAGGTACAGGTGTACCATCTCGCTCGTCACATCTATTTAGTTCAGCGTTCTTTTCCTTGCTTACACTCGCTCTAGCAAAGATTTTGGCAATGGCTTTGACGAACGGAAATTTCAATGACATCAGACTCCACCGATCTTTCATACGTCATTCATCACACAAGAGCCATGCGGCGGCTGAAGCCCGACCCTGTGCCGAATACTCTGCTCATGGAGTTAATCGACGCTGCCAATCAGGGTCCCACTGGAAGCAATAAGCAAAACGCTAGTTGGATCATCATTCGCGATGAAGAGAAGAAGATCGAACTCGCCGAACTCAATCGAGTCGCCGTGAACAGATATATCGATAACCCTGAATCGTCGGCTCCTGAGCGCGCTGGAATCGTAAATGCGGTCAAGTGGCAGCGAGATCATTTTCAGGAAATACCTGCAATATTGATTCCATGCCTCACATTCGATAGCACGCCAGCCGACACTTGGAGCGCTGGTGCTGGTTCAGGAGGATCGATCTGGCCTGCGGTTCAAAACGTGTTACTCACAGCGCGGTCACTCGGCTTGGGAGCGGCTATCACTACCCTTGGGCTTTCAGATCGACCTGCCGCAAAGCAGGTGCTTGGGTTACCAGAATTGGTCGAACCTTTCGCCATCATCCCAGTCGGATATCCCACAGGAAATTTCGGGCCGGTGAGCCGCCAACCGCTTGAGAACGTAGTTCACTACGATCGTTGGTAAATGAAAGTTCGGAGTCGCGGGGATCCGTTCAACTGCACAAATATGCAGCCGGATCAACTCCTAAGCCACGGCTATTTGCGGAACACCAGTGGAATAGCCGAGTACTACTTCTCTCTTTTCGACCGACCAAAGTTTTTGACTGAATATTGCAACGAACTAAAGAACCCGAAAGCGGTGACTCAGATCATCATCAGAAACACTCACAACACGATAGCCGGACGGGTCATCACCGAGTGGATATCCCAGCGCACTCGTAACTACAACTTCTAGACCTCCATCACTCGCTATGTGATTACGGTGCCAGTGACCTGCAAACACCGTTTGTACTTCGGCATCGCGCAGAAGCTTTACCACTGGGCGACGGCGTTCCAATGGGACTGTCCAATAACCGGGAAGTTGGTTCGGTGGACTCGGTGCCCAGGCAAAATCTGCGTCAGCTTCCTCAGCATTGTTCAGGAACAACGGATGATGCATGAACACAACTACATGCTCCGAGTCTAGCGACTCACGCGACAGCAAAGTATCGCCAAGAAGTTCCATCTGTAATTTATGCTCATCAGGCAAATCTTCAGGGCGGTCGAGCAACACCGAATTAAGAACAATGAACTTTGATTCGTCGTGATTGAAAGAGTAGAAATCATCACCAAACTCCGATCTATAGAAATCGACAGAATCACGATTGGGAATCAGATTGTTCACGCCAATATCGTGGTTTCCAGCTACCCAGTGAACAGGAATATTCACACCATATTTGCCCAAGGTTTCTCTGATAAGAGCGATTTGATCCTCATCACCTGCTTGATCGACCATATCTCCACAAACTACTACGAAAGCCGGGGTGATCTCCTCGAACTGTTCAAGAGCTTTGCTCAGGTTTATCCTCTCTTGATCGAGTCCTTCGATTTTTGGAGCGTCTTTAACGTTCAGTTTGTGCTCGCGAAGTAACGCCGTCGCCTCAATATCCATTCCGGAAAATCGAGAGTACATACCGACTTGTGGATCAGCCATCTGAATGAAGTTGAAATTTGACATAACGCGCGATCATACCGAATAGTTTGTGTTCAGAAAAATTAGCTACGATTCCAACTTTGTTGCATATCATCGAGAGACAGGAAAGCTTGATCTATGTACTTGTTACAAGATCGTTGAAGACCGCGTGATTTCTAGACCACGGCCGGAAGAGTAACAGTAACCCGGGCGCCGTGACCATCTTCGTTAGCGGCTTCAATTGTTCCATCGTGAGCGGTGACTATCGCCGCAACAATTGCCAGGCCAAGCCCTGCACCGCCTGTTTCTCTTGAGCGAGAGCTATCTATTCTGTAAAAACGTTCGAAGAGTTTTTCCGAATCATCTTCCGGAAGACCCGGTCCGTCGTCGATAACTTCTAGAATCACTCGGTCGCCAATTTCGCGAATCGAAACCGTCACCGAAGTACCCTGTGGCGTATGCACACGAGCATTTGCGAGCAAATTAGCAACCACCTGAGTCAGACGTTGCTCATCCCCCATAACCCGTACTGAATCAGCACTTGTTATCGTGATCGGATAAGTAGGATCAATAGCCTGACTGTTTGTCGACGCGTCGCGCACGACGTCAGTGAGATTGACAAGAACAGGCTCAAGAGCGCGAGGTCGATCTAGACGCGCCAGAAGTAGTAAATCAGCAACCAGACGCTCCATATGAGACGTCTCAGTACCGATTCGGCGCATGGCGTTATCGACATCTTTACGGTCTACCAGCGCACCCTGACGATATAACTCGCTATAGCCGAGAACCGCTGCAATTGGTGTACGAAGTTCGTGCGAGGCATCTGCCACGAAGTCGGTAAGGCGCTCCGTAGCCTGCTGTTCTTGCATGATCGCATCCTCAATCTGAACAAGCATCTCGTTAAGTGCCATCCCAAGACGACGTAGCTCGACTGACGAATGGATAACATCAACCCTTTGAGTGAGATCACCAGCTGCGATCGCTGTCGCGGTATCAATCATCTGGTCGACAGGTCTGAGTTCACGCCTGACTGCCCACCATGTTGCGAATGCTCCGAGTACAGCAACAACAATGGCGGTAATCACAAACATCTTGACAAGATCAGTCACCGCCTCGTCGATCTCACCAAGCGGTACCGCCCAAACACCTATCTCCTCGGTGTCCGTAACCCAAGCGAATGCCCGGTAGTCGAGTGTGCCGTCCTCTGAGGAAATATTGGAAATTTCGCCATTTTCTACAAGATCAGCAAATGCTTCGAGATTCGGTAGTGGATCTGGTGCATCGGTAAATCCAGACGGCTGTCCCCTAACGGATCGTTTTTGAACATCAACAATTACCAGAGCTTGAGGCGATTTGACCGGTGGGCGATCAGGATCGACCGTAAGTGTCACTTGCTCAAGTAAATCATTTGAGTTTAAATACTTATCTCGAATGCCTGCCTGAATTACTGCAAGATCTTTGTCGATAGCTCCGACTAGCACGTTTCGTGTCGACCCTACGACCACTACTCCGACAACAGCAACAACTGTTAGCAGCAGCAGGCTAAATGCACCGACCAGTCGAGTCTGGAGTTTCATAACTAGGAATCCAGACTTCTCAACACATACCCTGTGCCACGTACGGTTCTGATTAGTTCAGATGCGTCAGACCCAAGTTTTTTTCTCAGATAACTGACGTACGTCTCCACAACTGCGTCATTCCCTTCAAATTCGTACTCCCACACATAATCAAGAATTTGGGTTTTCGATAATACGTGTCCTTGATTCAACATCAGGTAACGCAACAGTTTGTATTCTGTTGGCGACAGCTCGATTTCGCGGTCTGACACAAATACCTGATGAAGATCCTCGTCCAATATAAGATTCGTACAAGAAAGCCGATTACCGTCTTCGCCGGTTTGAGTACGACGGAGAATCGCCTCAATGCGTAAAGACAATTCCTCTAGGCTGAAGGGTTTGGTTAGGTAGTCATCACCACCTCCGCCAAATCCGGTGCGAAGGTCGGATGTACTATCACGAGCAGTCAGAAAAATCACTGGAGCTTGAAAGCCATCATTGCGGATTCTTCTACAGACCTCAAACCCATCGATATCGGGTAGATTCACATCGAGAATAACGAGATCGGGTGGAAAGTTTTTGATGGCGTTGAGCGCATCGAGACCAGTCGGCTCACTGCTGGCTTCGTACCCGGCGAATTTAAGCGCCGTCGTCAGCATATCGGCAAGAGATTCCTCGTCATCAACCACAAGAATTTTTGTTGTGGTTGAGTCATTCAAACTCTGACTCACCATATCTGTACACCTACACTTTTTGCCACAATGACCACGCAGCCGGACCAGCGACTCGGGCGCCAAATCGGTTCAGTTGGAATCGAGGGGAACACACGGAGAATATCACTGGCAACAGATGAAGCAATGAGGGATCATCGCCAAACTGGACTCAGCGAGACCAGCATTGAATCGGACTACCGGCCTCTCTCGAGGTATCGATTAGCCTAGGCACCCAAATGAAAGGTGCTGCGGAACATCCGCAGCACCTTTCATTTTCGGAGGACCTTTTTGATTTGACTAGTTAGCAGTTCCATCGGTCGACGTAGCGCCATCTGGGATTGTCAGAGTTTCTGATCCTATTTCTTCTGTAGCGGTCAGTATTGTTTCACCTGCCTGATCGACCGTGCCCGCCGCATTTTCAAGTGCATCAAAGACTTTATCTTCTAGCTCTCTCTTCTTCTGTTCGACCAACCTCTGCGCATCTCGTAGTACATTTTCCAGATCACGTTGCTGGTTGTAGAAGACCTGTAGAGCATCTTCGAGTTCCCGCATTTGGGTCTTGATCGTCCCAAACTGCGTTTGTTCAATCAGGTTGATCTCCTGGTTAGTTTCCATCTGCTTAGCATTAATGGCATCCAAAGCATCCTGCTGCTCAATACCGGCGGTCCAACGGAGTTCATCAAGTTCGAATCTTCGCTGGTTGAGTGCTTCAGCAATTGCTTGGTATTCTGCTTCCTTCGACTGAGTACCAGAGTTCTGATTCTTGTAGGAACGGCTCAGTTTGTCATCGAGATCCCATATTTCCTCTTCGAGTCGGTACTGTTCTGCCTCACGCTCATCTTCGAGGACCCTGACCCGTTTTTGAAGTGCCTGAACTTGAACAAGAATCTGCAGGCCGTCTTTTGAACTGCTCGCCCAGATATTTTCCAGGTTGTCGTTGAGGTCGTCGATCTGCCGTTGGATTTCAATTCCCTGTCCTGAGCCTGACGAATTGTAGTTATTCGCCTGGTCGTAAAGCTCATTCACCAGAGCCTCGATGTTCGAGATTTTTTCGTTGAGTTCTTTATCCATCTCGGCTGCTTGCAATCTGAGGCTATTGGTCCGAGAATCAAGCGAATCGTCGTCACTTGATCCAACCACGAGTTCATTTTGGAGAGCAGCGATCTTGATTACGATCTCGTCGATGCGGTTGTTCCAGTGAGTTTCTGTCGCCTTGATGCTTGCCTGAATATCGACTGCGGTCAGATCTGCCAACAATGACTCAAGTTCATCCTCATAACCAGTCTTCGCAGCGGCGGTTTCAGCACTAGGAATTTCATGAATTGCAGCCTGAATCGAATCTATCGATGCTTCGTAGTCTGCTACTCCAGCATCACGCTCAGCTTCAAGCACTACGTTCGCGGCGTGAAGTGCAGCCGCGTCTGCCGCTTCCTCAGCGATGAGCGTAGCCTTCTGTGTCGTAAGTGAAGCGATCTGATCGGCATTAGCAACCGCATCGCCCGCTGTTAGTTCATCGATCTGAGTTTGCAAAGCATCTGCCGCAGCCAGACGATCGGTTGAACTGATCTGGAAAAAGGCAGTGTCATCTTTAATGACCTGGTTGTAAGTCGCTTTGTGATCCACGATGTTTTGCGCAAGTAGGTCGTTCTCTGCGTTCAGAGTCTCCAACTGCCCAGCAATCTGATTGTCTAGGTCGGCTATGAGATTCTGTAGTACCCCAATGCGGTCAGCTGAAGCGCTAGTGGTCGAAGTTGATGTGGTTGTTTTTAGTTCAGACAGCGTCGCGTACCATGCTTCAAGGTCGTTATCCCGCTCCAGAATGTATGACGCTTTTACGTCTTCCAAATCTGCGATTTCAGTGATGATCGAATCGGAGCTTCCAGAGCCTGCCGGGTTTCGATCAGCTTCGAGTCGTTCGATTTCTGCATAAATCTCGTTGATGGGATTCGAGCCAAAGTTGTACAAATCGTTGAGATCGTTCTGTAACTTCCCGGCTTTATCGTAGAGAGCATTCACTTCATCACTAGAACTGTTATTTACCTCGTCGAGAATATCCCAAAGTCGGCGCAATTCAATATTGATCTGTTCAGATTCAATCTGAGAGTCGGTATTTGAAAAGCCTTGTGAAGCGTTAAGATCATTGATCTGGCCCCAAATATCATCTATCGGACGATTTCCGAACCGGTATAAGCGATCGAGTTCGCGCTGTGTTTCGAAGCGAAGGTCTTCGAGGGCTTGATATTCAGGGTCTACAGAGTTGGAACTCCACAGAACCTGCCATTGAGCGTCTAGTTCACGCTGATCAATCTCGATGGCTCGCTGCATGAGTTCATACTCACGGTTCAGTGCATCGAACGTTTCCTGAACAACCTGGGCTTCACCACCCGGAGCCCAAGGATCGCTTTGAGTGGCTCGCATTGGACCGAGCAGGTCTTCATCAAGTATCTGAAGATCGTGACGAAGGTCTTCGAGGGCCCGTTCTCGTGGCTCAATCTCGACGACCCAAAGATCGTTCATTTCTTCTTCAATCGGTCGAAGCGTTGCATCCTCGAATTCTCGAATTTCTCTGCCACCAGCAATGGCACTTCTGGCACCATCCGTTGCAAGAATGTCGCATGCCGAGAAAAATGCCATAAACAGCACAGCACCCAGAGTTGCGAGTATTTTGAAAGATCCGTTACGGGTTCGCACTACAGTCATCTGACTTCCACCTGTATTCGATGCCACCTATGAGAGCATCTTGTAATCGCTGAAATCCCCGACCTATCTGGTCATTTAGCGATCACCATCTACGTTAAGCATGTTTCCTCAACGATCACTGAGCGTTTCCTGTTAACTCGCTGTGAATCCCGTGTGCGTCAAATTGTTCGGACAGCCATCTCACACATTCCAGTACAAAACGTTCTGAGCTTCCAAGCAGTTAGTTCAGATGGTTCTGTCAGAACTCAGTGTCGGGGCAGAATAACATCGTTCCTCATTTGCCGAGGAGATCTGTTTATGTCTTGCCCACACTGTCTGTCC
>JABMNN010000120.1 GCA_013204545.1 Chloroflexota bacterium
TGCTTGCGCCCCCCCCCCCACAACTCACCAATTCGTGCGACGTAGGTCAACAATCCACATCACTAGCGAGCTCTGCGCGCTCGATAAGTTGAGAAACTAGATCGAGTGTGTGCGATCAAATGCTCTAGTCATCTCATCTTCTATCTTGGCGCGACAGAGGTTCTCCGGTGCTGGTGTTCACCACATGTAAATGTTGGTGACTGACCCCACGTGCGAGTGCGAGTAGGCTCTACCAAGCGAACTTAGATTTCGTTGATTTTCCGTGTAATGGCAAATTGGTCAACCGGGTAGATTCCCCCATTCGCAACTTGTTGAATGTCACCAATGAATATCGACAGTTTGGTTCCATGTATCGATTAGCGGAACTGCCAAGTGTGAAATTCAGTGTCGAGACTGTCCGATTCGAATTGAATGGACATTTGGCGAAAATTACGTCGAGTCGCTTCGTGCCCAAACTACAGGTATCCGAAGGGCTCGAAGCGAATTTCAGATTGATCCAAAATGGATGTCGATCATCTTGAAATCCGCTCGCTGGTGAAGATTATCGGCAATCGTAGGATGTCTGGCAGTTACCGGGCTGTTTAAGACGAATCTGTGGCCATCGAATTACGAACACTTGGGGTAGACGATCTATCGAAATAGGAACAATTATCTATCGTGGATCGACTGGGAGAAAATGTTGATGAACTCGAAAATATCATTCAGATTGAAATTGGGAAGCGCTCGATCTGTTCCTAGGAGTTGAAGATCGATGCCGCTGACATGCTATGTATGCCTTGATGAATCTTGACTGACTGATCATCAGGAAGCTATTCCAACCAAAATGATTGTAAAAGTGACATCTAACGGAAACTCGAACGAGGGTCTGGACCATCTTGGGATTCCGTGAAACTCGTAACCACACTTGAAGCTAACAAGAGTACAGCGCCCGTGATTGGTGAAAATTCGCGTGAGAGCCTCTGGACAGTTGGCTACTCTAATTCCGAAATTGATGGATTGGTGGCGTCGAGTGTCATTGGAATCGAATAGAATTCATCGGCGTTGTTATAGCGCCTGATTGATACTGCAAATTTTTCTGTGTGCAACGTTCGTTGGGCACAATTGATTGGTATATTCCGAGCTTGCAGATTTTCCGCCGACGATTGCGTGCTGATTTTTACCAGATGTTTGCCCTAATGGTGGGCGTACTGGTGATGACGGCGATCCTTGCCGGTACTCCAATGTACCTGAACTCGATTGAATCGCTTGGTCTACGATCAACATTGGTGACTCTGTCGGCTTCGAATAGAAATATGCAGGTTGTGGTTGACGAATTACCACTAACCAATCTCTCGGTTATTTCGGCCACCAATCGTGTCGACATCGCACTTAGAGAACTCGGTGAATTGGTTGTCAATGTTGGTCAGGAGTCACACACCCGGCGGCATCTGTGGGGATCAACAGAGGATTCGATAATCGGTGGACAAGACGCTGATATTGCTGTTTTGCAGCGCTTCGACGGATTTCTGGATGAGGTTGTCATCGTCAAGGGGCGTGCTCCACAGTCGACGGTTGTTCAGGAAGAAAATCATCTTGCATCCGAAGTTGTTGTGCCTGTGGAACGGGCAGAGCTGCTGGGAATCGGAATTGGCAGCGAGATTTGGCTAACTGCTAGTCCTGCCGATCCACCGTACTTGATGGTGAAAATCGTGGGTCTGTTCCAGCCGAAAGATGTAGGGGCAGAGTTTTGGCTGGGACTTGGGCCTGAGGTTATTCAGCCTGGGCGACCTAGTCCGACGGCACGACATATCTTGCCGTTGTTCTTTACTCGAGATGGTTTGTTCGGATCGGTGACCGGCAGCGCAGCTTCGGTCGGCACAAATCGCTGGTTGATTCAGCTCGACGCCGGTTTACTGGAGCGACAGAGTCCAGCGTTTACTGCAGGGCAGGTCAATGCAGTTGGGCACGAACTTCGACGTGGATTGCCAGAGTCAAAAGCAATATCAGCGCTAGAAAATCCGCTTAAATCACTCGGACAGAAGATCAACTTCGCTCGTATTCCTACTTTGATGATGGGAGGAGCACTTCTGATCGCTGCTGTGTACTACTCGATCATGGCGGCAGGTGCTCTGACTGCACTTCGTCGTGTCGACACTGCTCGTATGTGGGCGCGCGGATCGGCTCGTCGGCAGGTGGCGATCATGTTTTTCTCTGAATCGTTGCTGTTGGTTGTTTTGCCAGCTCTTATCGCTCCGTTCGTGGCGTTCGGCGCGATAAGCATGATTGGTCTCATGCCTGAGTACGAGGCGATCACTTTAGGTTCGCGCATGCCGGTATATCTCACGTGGCAGGCTTTCACATGGTCGCTAGCTGGTGCGGCTGTTGTGGTCGCTTATATGCAGTGGATTGTGTGGAAGGGGGGAGGTCGAACGATTGGATCGGAACAGATTTCGAGTCGACGAGTGGAAGGTAAACCGTTCTTTCAGCGTCAATATTTCGATTTGTTGTTCTTCATTTTTGGTGGCGTGATTCTCTGGGATTTATCGACGGAATCTTCAGTGGCAACCGTTAAAGAAGGTGGTGAGCAAATCGTTACGGTTAATCCACTGCTGGTTTTCGCCCCTGCAATTTTTCTTGGCGTCGCCGTGATGCTTTCGTTGAGGGTGTTGCCACCTGTTGCGCGAATAATCTCGAATGGATTAACTCGACGTGGGCCTGCGTGGGCGCATCTGATTTCTGCATTGTTTGCAAGGGTCCCACTAACTTACGCTTGGCCAACTGCGATTCTCGGCATGGCGGCAGGAACTGCGATGCTATCGGCCACTGTTGCAGCGACGTTGCAACAAGGGTCTGTTGATCAGTCGGGCTACGAGGTTGGTGCAGATATTCGTTTATTTCCTGTTGATTTGAGCAGCGGATCGCGTACTGCGGTGCTTGATCGGGTTCGTGGCGCCGAGGGTGTTTTGGCTGTTTCAGGAGGACTACGAACTACCGGAGAGATTCGAATCGGCGGGCAAGGTGCGCCGTTAAAGTTCCTTGCAATTGAACCAGTTGAATTTGCTGAGATCGGTGTATTCCGAAGTGACTTCGCAGAGACCGACTTAGTAGATTTGGTGGGGAGACTGGATTCCACATCTGAGATCGATCCGCTGGTGATTCCGGAGTCGGCTACACGAATTGGTTATCGAATGCGGGCCGACGTGATCGAACAACGAATACGGGCCAGCGTGAGGCTGATCGACGCTAAAGGGGTCTCTCACACGATCGATTTAGGACCTGTATCCAGTCTCGACTGGCAGGTTCGAATGGGAGAGATACCTAGTGTTGCGGCGAGACCAGTTGAGGTTGCAGGGCTAACATTTTTCGAATTGACTCCAGATGAACTGGGTACACCTGTGAACATTCAGGTCGACGATCTGATGTATGAGTTGGCGGAGTCGTCACAACCGATTGTTATTGATGAATTTGACACTGACCTAAGTCTCTGGAATCCGCTTGCCTCGTCTCAAGGTATTGATACCGATACGAGCCGACTTGCATATAACCGTATCGTTGATGGTGAATCTCGTTTAGATAGTGGGCTTCAGATCGATCTCGGAATCGGAACTGATCTGGGTGTTCGAGGCATTGTTCGCTCAAACTCAGCGACCGTGCCGATACTGTTTAGTCAGACAGCTCTCGGGGCGAATAATTTGGCTGTGGGCGATACAACGGTTGTTCACGTATTTGGGCGTTCGATACCGGTCGAAATTGTTGGAGCAAGCGACTACTTCCCGACGTTAAATCCTGACCTAGGTGGATTCGCTGTTGTGGATATCACTCAGCTCTGGGGGCACCTTGCGTTGAGCAGTGCCAATTCTGCCGGCGTGGCAGCAGAGATGTTCATTGGGTTGGACGACGCGGCTGAAGCTTCGACCATCGAAACGATATCTTCGATAGTCGGAGGTCTGCATAGCGTCGTTGATCGAGAGGAGATTCAACGATCCTCAGTTGTGACCCCATTGGCTGTAGCAGGTTGGAGCGGAGCTTCTGTAGTCACTGCGGTTCTCGCAGTTGTTCTTGCTGTTCTGGGTTTCCTGACGTTCGCACCTATGCGACCCGCAGGCGACCAATTCAACCTCGCTGTATTGCGATCACTTGGCGTACGAAAACGCGGGCTAGTGGTTATCAGCGTTATCGAACAGTTGGTGGTACTCGTAGTGGGGATAGCGGCTGGAGTGGGCGCTGGGATGGCGATGGCGCGTATTGCTGTCGGCACTGCCTCACAGACTGATTCGAATGTGAACTTGTTACCGCCCATAGTGTTCTCTACAGACTGGAACTACGTAGGTGTCCTGATTGGTGCTCTGCTGGTTGTTTCGGTTTTACTCGTGATATTTGATTCGATCGCCGTTCGACGAATTAGTGTGGCAAACATTGTGCGAATTTCAGGGAAGAGCGGCTGATATGTGGCCAAGAGCATTCCTTGAATTCGTAGGTCGGCGAACTCGATCGCACTGGCCTATGCTGGCCATCGTTTCGATTGGGGTAGTTTCCGCGGTTGTGACTATAGCGGCAAGCGTCATCTACTTCGACTCGCTCGGCGATATCGCTCTGAAGCGGGAGATATCTAGTGATGGCGCAGCCAACCATGACATCGTTGTTACGGGGCGAAAAACGGATATCGACGCGGCCGGCAATAGTGAGATTCTTGAGCTTGTTGATTCAGCCGTTAATGAGGCGGTTTCGTCTGTCATCACTGATGTGACTATTGCGTATGGTTCGCCAACTCTTCTCGTTGAACCGCCAGCCAACGACACCGAAGTAGGTAACTCATGGCGCGCTGTTCTGGTGAGTGCGCCGAAATTGCAAGTGAATTCTGTGTTGACTGCTGGATCATGGCCATCACCAGATGTTGAAAGAACCCAAGTGGGGCAATTGCTTGTTGATGTTGCCGTAAATGAGATTTCCGCAGAAAAGTTTGGGGTAGCTATTGGCGATACCGTAGTGGTTTCACCCTTCTGGGATGATGTGAATGATTCACTTGAGGTTCGAATCACGGGTACGTACGCACGTGGAGACACAGTCCCTGAGTTTTGGTCAGATCTGGATGAGCAATTCGGTCTCGACGATGCCGATTTGAACTTCCTTCCATTCGTTCCGGATGCCAAGGTGTTTGAATCGGTCATTGGTCCTTATCTACCAGGAATGACGGTCAAATATTTCTGGCGATTTCATGTTGATTCATCTCGCGTAACCGCGTCGGGCGCCAACAAATTGCTGTTGGGGTTTGAAGAGATCAAAGCTCAGCTTCAACCGCAGATCAGCAGTTACGTGCAAGATATTCCGCTTCAGGATGTGCTGGCTCGAAATCAGCAGCAGACATTCTTCAGTCGATTGCCCATGACCGTAGTATTCTCGGTAATCGCAGCGGTAGTTCTCTATTTCGTCGGCACGATGTCGATTTTGATGGTTGAGACTCAGCGGGACGATATAGCCCGGTTGCGAACCCGTGCAGCGACTGCGAGGCAAGTGATCGGTGCGTTCGTTATCGAGGGCGCCGTTGTAGCTTTGCTCGCTATCTTATTGGCTCCACCGCTTGCCGCTCTTTTAGTGAAGTGGCTAGGTGTAATTCCGTTGTTCAGTGGATTGAACGGGGGAGACCCGCTGCCAGCGAGCCTTGGGCAGACGGCTTACGTGGTCTCGGTGCTGACCGGTCTTGCTGGGTTCCTTGCGATGGTCATTCCAGCTTCAATGGCTGCAAAGCGAACGGTCGTGAGCAGCGTTCGTGAGTCAACTCGACCCACAGCGCAGGGTGCTATGCAGAAGTACTACCTCGATGTTGCGCTGTTCGGATTGTTACTGGCGTTTGCATCCCAGCTGACAAGCGAGGGTTCGTTCGTAGATGTGCCGGGTGTTGGAGCGGCTCAGGTGGATAAAATCAATGTGGCCATGCCAGCTTTGGTTCTGGCGTTCGGTGGATTTGTTGCACTGAGGGCGTTCCCTGCTCTGGTTGAGGTGGTTGCCCGATTGACTTCATTGCCGAAAATTTCAGGCATTGTTTCGCCGGCCATCACACTGGTACTTTGGCAAATGGCTCGAAATCCCAGACACTACTCTCGCCTGTCATTATTGATGATTCTTACAGCCGGGTTGGGCGTGTTTGCATCAAGTTTCGCGGGGACGCTTGATGTAAGTGCTGCAGACAGGGCGCGGTATCAATCGGGGTCAGATTTACGTTTGAACGGTGTTTCATACACGAACCGGGTGCAGGCTGGTGAAATATTCCGTCGGATTACTGGTACGCCGGGCGTGGAATCGGCAGCCCCGGCGTTCAGGGCGGTTGGTATCGATCTAACAGCCGACGTAGGCAGCACGTTTACGTTTCTAGGTGTCGATCCCGAACCGATGGCCGGGATAGCTTGGTCGAGAGATGATTTTTCAGAAATATCACTGACCGACCAAATGGATCTACTGACCGACTCGAGAACTGGGATTCTTGTTCCGGCAGAAGCACGGTGGATAAGTTTGAAAGTACGCCCGACGGTGCGGCGCGCTGACTCCCGAATTGTAGCTCGTTTGAGTGATTCGACGGGACGATTATTTACCTTGAACTTGGGTTCACTGTTACCACGACCGTCTGCAGGGCGACCGTTCGTTTGTGAAGTCGCTCAGGTTCACCTTCCGCCAACTTGGTGCACGATAGCGGGGTCACTTGACTCAATCGATGACACCGGTGTGACTCCAGTTCCGCCACTACGAATTGAGTTCATTGGTGTGGGACTGCCTAACGTCGAGCGAGGGCGATTCAGCCGGACAGCGCCACCATTTCTCGATGCCGGTTCGGTTGAGATTGATGAACTGGCGATCATTCTGGAGAACGGCGAAAAACACGTGATCGAAGAGTTCAATCAGGACTCATCGTGGATGACAGTTGAGCCCGGACTCAATCAGTACGGAGCGAGAATCGAACCACTGCTGGCATTGCCAGAGTCCAGCGAGGGTGATGAAAACGCGGAGTCTCAGGATATGGGCATCGCCGTAATGACTTGGAATCCAGTGGTTGTTACGCAGTTGCGGGGGGTGACCATGGGCTCGGAAAACGCTCCGATTCCAGTAATTGCCAGCACAGGATTTATGGAGCGCGGTGGCTACAACATTGGTGAGCGAATTAACGTTGATGTTCAGGGCAATCGTGTTCCGGTTCGACTCGCTGGGGTCACCGACTACTTTCCGACGCTTGATCCAGAATTTTCCACTTTTATCGTTGCCGATATTAGATCGACGTGGATGGCATTAAACGCTAGTAAAATGCGTAATGCTGAGCAGGCGAACGAAGTGTGGATCGAGACGGGCGATACTGCTCCTTCGGATGTTGCTAACGAGATCAGACGTCGCAGTGTTGTTCCGCCTTCGTTAATCGCCCAAGATCAACTACTGCGTGATGCTGCCGTTGATCCGTTGATTTCGGCAGGTTGGCGTGCATTGCTGGCGATTGCTTTTGCCACTGTTCTGGCAGCGAGTGCAGTTGGATTCCTAGTTTATTCGCAGGTGACTTTCGCTTCGCGCATGACGGAGTATGCGGTTGTGCGGACCCTCGGACTTACAACTCGGCAGGTACTAGGTCTGGTGACTCTTGAGTTGTTGATGGTGCTTGTTCCGGCGGTGCTAGTCGGTGGATTGCTGGGTATGCGCATGGGAGCGACGATTATTCCGTTCCTTGTTACCTCGGGTGAAGGCGTTCGTGTTGTTCCACCCGTCATGCTCAATGTTGATTGGCAATCAGTCGGAGTTTTGGTCGGAATTCTTGGCGCTATATTCCTCGCGATTTCGATTGGATTAATCTCGTCTGTGCGCAAAATATCCCCCCCGAGGGTGATGCGGATGGGCCAGAACTAGCGAATTCTGTATTGAGTCGGCGAGAGGTTCGTCGATATTACTGATCTAAGATTCATTCTTATGGAAGCACTACTTTCGGTTGAAAACCTAACCAAGGAGTACAAAGGCGTTGTTGCGCTAAACAACGTCAGCTTCGAGGTCTCTGACGGCATTACCGGGATTCTTGGCGAGAATGGTGCGGGCAAAAGCACGGCGATAAAGATTGTCCTTGGACTTCTTCAACCGACATCTGGCAGTGCAAAGATTCTGGGTGTGACTGCATCGGAAAATATTGACATCCGCTCTCGGCTTGGTTACATGCCGGAGCATGACTGTCTGCCTTCGAACGTGACTGCTGCTGAGTTCCTGACCCATATGGCAGAGTTGAGCGGACTTCCACCTTCACACGCACGATCACGTGCTGCTGATACGTTGAGGCATGCCGGACTATTTGAAGAGCGGTATAGAGCGATGGGCGGATACTCGACTGGTATGAAGCAACGGGTGAAGTTGGCTCAGGCTTTGGTGCACGACCCGGCAATTGTGTTACTAGACGAACCGACTGCTGGGCTGGATCCGGCAGGTAGAGAAGAGATGTTAGATCTTGTTCGTAAAACGCATCGTGAGTTCGGCATTAGCATTTTGTTTTCGTCTCACTTGATGGCTGACGTTGAACGCACTTGCGACCGGATTATCGTTCTCAGAGGTGGGCAGGTGATTCAATCCGGCGAGGTGAAGAGTTTCACTGAAGAGACAGAGACCGTATATATCGAAGTCGACACTAACAAGGATAGCTTCATTGTTGCACTCGAGCAGCGTAGTGTCGCGGTGACCGATGCTGGTCTAGGAATATATGTTGAGGGTTCTGATGAATCGGTCTACGATCACGTTAGGGATGCTTTGGTCGAGGCTGAAGCGCCGCTACGACGGATGGGACCGCGCCGGCGTGCATTAACCGAGTTGTTCGCACGTGATGGTGATGATTTCACTGACTTGCCGGGTGGGTTGGAATCATGACGAGTTCCAAAAACACTTCCTCGACTGCGAGTGTTCAGGCTCGCGAAGGCACGGTCTTCGACATTGGCTACCAGCACTACGACGGACCCAGAGAGGGTCGGAACCGTGCGCGATTGTCGGTTTTCAAAGACGGGTTGAAGATATCGCTGGGGCTAGGTCGTGGAGTTCGTGCGAAGATTCTGCCGTGGCTTTTTATTGGTTCTCTGATGTTGGTCGGCGCTGGGCTGGCAATGGCAGCAATCACGATCGACCGGATTGCCGGTGAGGGCACTGCCCATACCGTTGGTCTGCCTACGCATTCAGACTACTACGGCATCGCTTCGATCATCATGTTTATTTTCGCGGCGATCAGCGCACCCGAATTGTTGTGTCCGGACCGTCGTGACGGGGTGATAAATCTCTATCTCGTACGACCGCTTACGGGGTCGGATTACATCGTTTCTCGATGGCTGGCATTCATGTCGGTCATGTTGTTAATCGCATGGTTGCCGCAGATTATTCTGATGGCTGGATTGACACTTGGTGCATCTGATCCTGCCGACTATTTGAAAGATAACTGGCTGGACATTCCGAAATTCTTAGGAGCTGGCGCAGCGATTGCGACGTACTCAGGAACAATTGCGCTGTTGGTATCGGGATTTACAACTCGACGGGCATACGCTTCGGTCTTCATGGTCGGATTGTTTACGGTATCGGCTCCATTCACGTTTGGGCTCGCTCAGGAGCTTGGCGGCACAGCCGGTAAGTGGCTTTCAATGTTTAATTTGAGCAATATTCCCATGCATGTAAATGATGCCATTTTCGGTACTACCAGCGGAGTGACGATGGATGCCCCTGCTTCCGCATTCGACACGTGGATTCTAGTAAGTTGGTTCTTTTTGTGGACACTGGGTCCAGCGGCGTTGCTGTGGTTCCGCTATCGGAAGTTGACACCATGACTCCTCGTTCGTCAGCACACGCTTTCGTGGGTAGCTCTGAAGCGGTTATCCGAGTCGAAAACGTATCGCGGTGGTTCGGCAACGTGGTTTCGGTAAGCGACGTTTCATTCGAGATCAAGCCCGGCATTACTGGATTGCTCGGACCGAACGGCGCAGGCAAGACCACTTTGCTGCGCATGATTACAGGGCTTGCTGCTGTTTCTGATGGGCGGGTGACTGTCTTTGGGGAGACGGTTCGCAATAACTCATCCCTCTATTCTCGCATCGGAGTTATGTCTGAGCATGAGACTGTTTATCAGTTCATGAAGGGTAGGGATTTCGTAAAGATGATGGGGCAGTTGCGAGGCGTGAAAGATATCGACAATGCAGTCGACAAAGCAATCAATTTAGTTGATCTATCTGACGCTGCGTATCGGCCGATGGGTACTTACTCTCGCGGAATGCGGCAACGCATGCGTTTGGCGGCGACGCTGGTTCACGAGCCGGATATTTTGCTTCTGGACGAACCGCTCAACGGTGCCGATCCTCGGCAACGGGAGCATTTTAAAAACCTTCTATTGAGCTATGCGGCTTCGGGTAAAACAGTTGTCCTTTCATCTCATATCCTTGAGGAAGTCGAACAGCTTGCGGATACGGTGCTTCTGATCGTGAACGGGAAGTTGGCAGCATCGGGCGATTTTCACGCCATAAGGGCTGCACTCAATGACAGACCGTATCACGTTCGAGTGATATCCGATTCACCGCGTGATCTGGCATCTGCTCTGGTTAAGCTGAAGTCGGTTGATGCCGTGAACGTCGATCCCGATGGCGCTATTGTCGTGCAGAGCAGGAACGTACGTGATTTGCAGATCGAGTTACCTCGACTGGCAAAGGCATTGGCGGTTCGAGTGCGGCGGGTTGAGCCATTAGACGATTCGCTCGAAAGCGTATTCGGATACTTGGTGGACCGTTAGCCATGTGGTTTATTTACAAACTCACGCTTCGTCAGCTTTCCGGCCGTTGGCGATTATTGATAACTCTCTTGCTGACAGCATTGCCGGTTGTAATGGGTGTCATACGGTCTCTGGTAGAAGATGGTCCGCCTGATGCTGAATTTCAGACCGGTGTAGTCGGTATGCTGGTTGGCGTGATTATGCCGTTGGTTGTCCTTGCGATAGCGAGTGCAGCGTTTACGAACGAGATCGAAGATCGCACTCTGGCTAATCTGACCCTGACTCCTATTCCTCGCTGGAAAATTATCGTGCCAAAACTACTTGGTGCCATTAGCGTTGCTGCTCCAATGATAGCTACGAGCGCCCTGATTGCCGGGTACTTCATCTATGAGGGCGATGTAAAAGCAATACTTTCCACAACCGTAGGCGCAGTTGTTGGCGTGGTGTTGTACTCGACAGTATTCACATGGGCCGGAATTATGACAACACGTGCAATCGGATTTGGTCTTCTTTATGTGTTTCTCTGGGAAGTTATGCTCTCCGGAATCGTGCCTGGAGTTCGGTTCTTAAGCCTTAATCATTATTCGGTTTCAGTGATGCGAGCAATTGACGAACGCCGGTTTACGGGTGAGGACATGCTTAGTTCCGGCGTTGCCGTTGGTGCGTCGTTTGGCGTGTTGGTGATCTTCTTGCTGTTGTCTATTCGCCGGTTACGGCGGATGGACGTACCCTAATCGGTGGTAGAACGCCCGGCGAAGTTGGGATTACCAAAAAGACTTTGATGACTGTTATTGGCCAGCGAGGTTGCTTTCGATCGGGAGGCTGATTTGGAAACAGGTTTTGCCTGGTTCGGATAATACGGTGATATTTCCACTGTGCTTGTGAACGATGATGTTGTAGGTGATATCGAGTCCGAGTCCGGTGCCTTTGCCGGGTTCCTTGGTTGTGAAGAACGAATCGAAAATCTTGTGCTGGATTTCTTCGGGAATACCCGGTCCGTTATCTTCAAGTTCCACAATTACATCTGTATCCGAACTATAGATTCTTACGGCTAGCTCACCGTATCCATTCATCGCGTCGATGGCGTTGTCAATGATGTTGGTCCAAACCTGATTTAATTCGCTGCCGTACGCTTGAATCATGGGCACGTTGTCGGCGTATTCCCTATGAACTGTTACGCCCTGTTTGAGCTTGCCGCGGAGCATAAGAAGGCTGCTGTCGACTCCCTCGAATACATTGATTGTTTGAACTGGCGCTTGGTCGAGGAACGAGTAGGTTTTTAGCGAGCCTACGATATTTGAAATTTGACCTGATGCTTGGCCTATTTCGGCGAGTAATCCGTTGACTCCAGCCGACTTGCTGGCGAGTATCGCAACTGCCGGGGCGGTTTCATTACCATAGGTCTGTACGAGTGAATTGAGTTTAGAAATGTTGAACCCGGCGTTTACGAGATCGGGCCCTAATTGCCAGGCGTCTTCGATATTTCTAACTTCGAGCCAGTTCTGCAGCTCATATTCAAGATCACTACGGTCAAGTGGATCGATTTCGGGTGGAGCGATGGCTGTTTCGGCTGTTTCGGCCAATAGGGATGCGAGAGAGTCTTGTTGCTTAGACGATAAGACGAATCCGGCTATGTCGCGCTGAGATTGAGCGTACGACTCTATTAACGAGGCAAGTTGTGCTGCTCCGCGCTTCACTGCTGCTGCTGGATTATTTAGTTCGTGCGCCACTCCGGCGGTGAGCGTGCCGAGTTGCGCCATGCGTTCGCTTTGGCGAAGGAGTCCTTCGGTTGAGCGCATACGAGCCACTACGATATCGAACATTGCTCGGGCAAAAGATGAGCTGTTATCAAGAAGGTCATCGAATGTCGCTTTCTTGATTGCTATCAAAGAAGTGGACGAACCGGCTCTGGCTCCAGCCATACGTGGTGATTCGTCGAGAAGGGCGATTTCACCCACGACGTCCCCGGCAGTGAGGATGTTGAGCAGTACTTGACGCTCCTTTGAGACTTTTAAAATTTCTATGTTGCCGGAAGCGATCACGTATGCGATATCACCGTGATCCCCTTCCTCGAAAAGCATTTCGCCTTTGCCGAGTTGTTGGAGAGTGACTGCATCTGCTAGGTCCTGTAGATCTTTTTCGGGTAGATCTGCGAAGAGCGGGACGTTTTTCAGCTTGTCTTTCATTAGACTAAACTCAGGTACTGGTGGACGAAACTGACACTGAGAGCGCCCTGCCCAACAGCAGTGGCGACTCGTTTCACTGTGCCGTGCTGGACATCGCCTGCAGCGAATATTCCGGGCACGCTGGTTTCTGTCATATAGGGATCGCGCTCGAGAGGGAAGTTGACTCCGGCGACGGCTATATCGACCCCCGTAAGGATGAATCCCGCATCGTTTGTAGCAACAAGGTCGGCGACTAGCTCAGAGTGGGGAGCTGCTCCGATGAATATGAACATTGCCGCGGCATGTAGCTTTTCGATTGCATTGGAATTCTTATTTCGAAGGTCGACGCCTTCAAGCGAGGTTTCGCCGTAGACCTTTGTGACTTCAGAACTGAATAAAACTTCGATGTTTGGAGTTCCTGCGATCTGGTCGATCAGGTATTTCGACATCGTGGCTTCGAGCGATTCTGCTCGAACGATCATCGTTACTTTGCTGGCGAATTGAGAGAACAGCATTGCCCCTTGGCCGGCCGAGTTTGCGCCACCAATTACGAACACCGGTTGGTCGCGATAGAACGCTGCCTCGGTGTTAGCTGCTCCATAGTAAATTCCGGCTCCGGTGAGTCGATCTACGCCTTCGACATCGAGTTTCCGAGTGGTCATTCCTGTTGCTATCACGACCGCGCGACATTGAAGTTCCGCTCCGTTAGATAGCTCAACTATTTTGTATTGGTATTCAGACCTCACATGAACAGCATCGGCTGCGGTCAGGATTTCAGCGCCGAGGCGCCGAGCTTGTGTGGAGGCGCGGCGAGCGAGATCGGTTCCGCTGAGGCCATTAGGGAAGCCGAGGTAATTTTCGATTCGTGAGCTAGATCCTGCTTGTCCACCGGTCGCCGCCTTTTCGATCATTGCAGTGCGCAAGCCTTCCGAAGCTCCGTACACAGCCGCACCGAGTCCTGCAGGTCCTCCGCCAATAATAACAAGATCGTAGAAGGGGTGATCGGCTACGGTTTGGAGTCCGACTTTCTCCGCGAGGGCGCGTGTGTCGGGTTTAATAAGATGTGTGCCGTCTGGGAAGAACACAATAGGGATGTCGTGACCTTCGCCGTCGCCGTTGATTTTTTCTACGGCTGCGAGAGCTTTTTCATCACGTTCGATGTCCATCCATTGGTATGGGATTTGGTGGCGAGCGAGGAAGTCTTTTACATCATGAGATTGGGACGACCAAAGTGCGCCAGCTACTCGGATGCCGTCGTATTCGACAGGGGCAGTTGCTTCCCAGTCGGCGAGCAGATCGTCGAGAACCGGGTATAAATGGGTTTCCGGTGGATCCCACGGCTTCATCAGGTAATGATCGAGTCCGACCGAGTTGATGCAAGATATTGCCGCTTCTGTGTCGGCGTAGGCGGTAAGTAGGACTTTCTTGGCAGTGGGGTAGATCTTCCGAGCTTCAGCAAGAAATTCGGTACCTGTCATGCCGGGCATGCGTTGATCGGCAAGAAATAGTGCGACTAGATCTCCGCGTTCTTCTAAGCGTTTCAGCAGGTCAAGAGCGGCTGCACCCGAACCTGCTTTTACTATTCGGTATTTACCACCGTAGTAACTTCGGAGGTCACGCTCCACGGCGTTAAGGACTTGCGGTTCGTCGTCAACACATATGATGGTCGATGCGGGCATTAAGTGAACTTACCTGACTGCGTACTATGAGACCGTTGTTGAGCTAGTGGTTGGTTGAATTACTCCGGCTGCGGAGGTCGGCACGGACGTCGGATCAATGATTTTTGTATTGTATGAGAAACAGAAATGTGCGACGTCTGGAAGTTAAGTTCTGTACTTGTGTTAAGAATTATGAAACACGCTGCATTTACCCACGCAAACCTGTATGCGGTTTGGGTTTGAACTTTCGGGATTGCACTTTTGACCGGTCATTGAGCTTAGAACATTGTTTGTCCATACGCGTACTAATCAGTTTAGAGGGCGTGATATCTATGTTCGATACCAGTATTGCTTACTTCTACTACTCGGAAGCCAGATGGATCGTTTCCGAGCGGGTATCCGACTGGTCCTGATGCAACGACTTCTATTCCGTTCTCTGTAGCGTAGTTATTTCGATGCCAGTGCCCAGCGAAGTTAGCTTTTATTCCGTGATCGGCAGCAATTTCGAGCAGAGGTGTACGGTATTTTTTCTTGATAGACCACGGATTGTCAGCTTCATCGGCCGATACTACGAAGAGCGGGTGATGACTGAAAAGAACGATCCGATTGGCATTCTGTTGACCAGCAATTATCGCTTCAGCTTCAACGAACGCTAGCTGAGCTTTGGCTTCCTCAGCCATGGTCTTCGGTGAAGTAAGCACTGTGGAATTGATTACGATAAATCGAACATCTTGATGAGAAAATGCGTAGTAATCGGGTCCGAAATTCTTTCGATACTGATCGATGTATTTTTGTTCGGGAGTGTTGTGATCGAATGCAACATCGTGATTGCCTGGCACCCAATGGAGGGCGATTGAATCGTCGAGTTTGTCAGAAATTCGTATGACTTCGTCTAGCTGCTCCTCGTCATCGACATCATTGATCATGTCACCGCATATGACCACGAAGGCAGGTTTCAACCAGTTGGTGTGTTCGATTGCGCGGGTGAAAAGAGCGGTTTCGGGCGCAAAGCCAGTAATTAATTCCGCTTTGCGTATGATTAATCCGCGCTCAGCGAAGGCGGCAATTTCTTCATCAGGTTTGCCGCTAGACGCCGCAAACAGACCGAACTGTGGATCGGCTAGTTGAACGAAAGTGAAGTCACTCATCTGAAGAACTTGTTACCTCTTCGTACGAAATTCCAAAGTTATGGGAACCGTAGAACAATCGAATTACAGCCCATCTAACGAGCTGAAACCCGTTGCAGTGCAGGATACATTCTTGGCGCACAATATATAACGCTCAGCGCATGTATTAGGTCAGATGCGAGTTAATTTACTAAGGCGCGCGCAGTTAGCCATTTCGACCAAGAAGTCCGAGCAGGTGGGTTTGCGGGTTGCTAGTGCTACGTTTTGTTGGTGTTTTGAATGCACTACGGTATGCCTCATTATCGGCGATTTCCTGACCAAGCGGCATGCACATTTTCACAAGGTATTCGTCGAGCATAGCATCTTGATTTGATCCGACTGCGATGTCCCAGCCGTGGATGAGCGTGTCGAGGAACAGTTCCTTTGCGTAGTCGGCTCCGCTGACTGGGCCTGATGAGATCTGGCAAGTTCGAGTCATAGCGTCAGGTTCAGCAAGTATCGCTTTTACATCGTTGGCTGTTCGTGTGTAGACGCCAGCGGGGTCGTCTCCAACTAGGTCGCCTTCGAATTCGTTGCCGACTTCGGCGATTGTTCGACCGCTGAACAGAGCGATCATCCAGACGTTTTCGTAGACGATGTGGTTTACCACAGCTTTCACATCCCAATCGGAGCAGGGGGTGTCGTTGCCCCATGCGTCATCAGGTACGTTTTTGACGAAATTGATGGACGAATCGAGTGAGCGTATGTAGCAATCGGAAATTACGTTGGGGTCCATTGCGGAGTCTGACATTGATGTTCCTTAGATCGTTTTGGGAGTGGGTTCGACATGTTGATAGGAGCATGCGAAATCAGGTTTATCGGGTTATATCACAGCGTTGGATGCGACTACGTCTCGAACGATTCTGCGTTGGTTGTTGATTAGAATTTACCTGCGTTGTTCGGCATTGGTTGGCGTTGTCGGGTTGATGACCTTCTCGTGTTCAACGTGTAGAGTCACGCCTCGAAGCCAAATTACGTTTGCGACCCAAATATGAACCCGGGATAAAAATGATTCAGACCAACCAAACGCATATCGACTATTCCGAACTTATGGACGAGATCGGTCAACCTCCCGAGGTGCTTGCAAAGCTGAAGGAGGATGGCGATTACACAGGTTTGACGAAATCGGTGAAGACGATTCTCGATGGACGTAATCGGGCCGCTGCTATTTCGTCGCCAGCTGGTGCGCCTTCGGATCCTCATTTGCATGCAGATTTTCATGAGTGGTGGATCGTCATGAAGGGCGAGGTTTCTTACGATATCGGTGAGTACGAGCAGGTTGTTGCGAGTTTTGGCGACATCGTGATTGCTCCGTGCGGATATCGCCACGACATTAAGCCGTGGAAGGGCGATCAGTGCGTGCGTATGGTCGTTGGTATGAACGATTCCAATCACGATTTGAAGGGATTGCCTCACCCGCGTACGTTGCCGATTCCCGACGATTGGCAGCCGCCAAATATGATTCACACTCGGTTGGAGTGGATGATCGAACGGCACGGCTTAGAAGAGAACTGGGGCGAAGAGGTTGTGCTTGATCAGCGCAATAGGGTGAACATCATTCACACTCTGCCAGGGTCGGCTAACAGGCCGCACTGGCACCCGGATATGGATGAGTGGTGGTTCGTTGCTAAGGGCGAGATCGAGTGGCAGGTTGGGAACGATGATGCGTTTGTGGCAAAGCGTGGCGATCTTGTGTTTGTCGAGGCGGGTAGGGCGCATTCGATTCGAACGGTTGGCGATGATAGTTCGATTCGGTACGCGGTGACATCACCTGATGTTATTCATTACTTTTTGGACGACCCTGACGCACCGAGGCCGCCTAAGGACTAAAGGCATTAGGGGGCGACGATCGGTTCGATGTTGGTGGATATTGGGATGCACTCATCTTCACACAGACCCTCTCCATTGGAGCGCTCACCTCGTTGAAACCTCGGCAATAACTCTCACGTCACGAGCTCCAAAATCGCAAGGAGTTTTCTGTGTTTTAACTGCTACTTACCAGAGTTGTATGGAGTCTTTAAAGAGTTGGGTTAGTTCTTCGGCTCCGGTTGGGCGTGGGGCGAGTTTGGTTACTCGGTGTTGGGGGAGCGTGCCTTCTACTAGCGCGGGGACATCATCGACGGTGTAGCCGACGCCGCCGAGTCCGTTGGGGACTCCGATTTGCTTCAGGATGTATATGAGGCGTTCTGCTACAAGGTCGCCGGCGTCTTCGGGTCCTGCTCCGGTTACATCGGCTCCTAGAAGTTGTGCGGCGCGCATGTGTCGCTGTGGGTTGGATGAAGCGGTGTAGCGGAAAACGGCCGGGGCGTTCAGGATTACTGCCATTCCGTGTGGAACGATCGCTTTTCCTTCTGGATAACCTTTAGGTCGGTAGGATTTCACGAGTCCTGAAACCGGGTACGACATGCCGTGAGGAAGATGGACTCCGGCGTTTCCGAAGCCCACTCCAGCGAATGTAGCTGCCATTGCCATATTGTTTCGGGCGTCCATATCTTCGGAATCGAGAACTGCGGGGAGAATGCTTTTCCCAACCATTTCGAGTGCCGCCAGCGCCCAGACATCGCTGATCGGATTTGATCCCTGATAGGCGGGTCGGTATGCGGGCGATGATGGTGCTTCGCGCTGTGAAAAGGGCATGGCGGTGTACGACTCGATGCCGTGACAGAGCACGTCGAATCCGCTACAGGCTGCGACCATTTTGGGTAGTGAACGGGTGTTTTCAGGATCGACTAAGCCAACATCGGGTCGAAGCGAGCGATGGGCGATTCCGGTCTTTGCTCCAAGCTCTTCGTAGTCAAATATGGCGACTCCTGTTGTTTCGCTTCCGGTTCCGGCTGTTGTGGGGACTGCAACAAGTGGTTTGAGATCGCCGGGAACAGGTGTGCCTTTTCCAATCGGGGCATTTACGTATTCGAGAAAATCGGCGGGGTAGGTTGAGTAAAGATTTGCCGCTTTGGCCGTATCGATGCTGGAGCCGCCACCCACTGGGAGGAAGCCGTCAAAATTACCGTCTACGGCGAACTGGATAGCTTCTTTCAGAGAGGAATCGGTTGGTTCGATGCTGACTTGATCGAAGATGGCGAAATCAATATTTGCCTTCTTTAGCGAGTCGATTGCAACACGTACAGCTTGGCTAGATGCCAGTCGCTGATCGGTTACAACTAGTACTCGTGTGGCTCCGAGACGAGCCAATTCATAACCTGCTTCGCTCGTAATTCCGGGGCCGAATTTAATCGACGAGGTATCAATAGAGAAGGCAGTTTCAGTAGTGGTGCTTGTCATGTGTTGGAAGTGGAATCAGGAACAGATAGTAGGTGGTTTATTCTTGGGTCGAAACTGAAGGATATCGGAATAACCCATATGACCAAAACCATCAAATGGCGTACTATCTGGATTACATGTTTCCAGTCCATCGAGTCTAATTCGAGAAGTGAGTTAAGAGAGCAGTATGCGTGTAGTTCAGTTTGTTATTCCGGGTGCAGGACGTCGAGTCGGGTTTGTTGAAGATGACGATGTTGTAGATGTGACATCGTCAAACGGATCGTTGAGATCTGTGTTTGATGTTTTCGAGGCATCACAGGTTTCCGGCATATCGTTCGAAAAAATATTGGTGGATGCGGTGACATCCGACTCTTCGCGTTTGGACTACGCCGAGTTGCTAGCTGCCACCGTTGACGGTGATTCTGCTTATCTGATTGTGCCGTTCGATCACCCTGATAAGCACCGCTTATTGGTTTCGGGAACTGGTCTTACCCACACCGGAAGCATGAAATCTCGGAACCAGATGCATTCGGGCGACGAGACTCCGACTGAAGAACCTGCAACTGACTCAGCGAAGATGTTTCAGATGGGAATTGAGGGCGGCAAACCCAAACCGGGTGAGCGCGGAGTATCACCGGAGTGGTTCTATAAGGGGAACGGAACGATTGTGAGGGGGCCAGGCGAGGGACTTGAGATTCCAGCTTTTGCATTGGATGGCGGTGAAGAGCCAGAGCTTGGCGGATGCTACTTCATCGACAAGAGTGGTGTGCCGAATCGAGTCGGATTTGCCCTAGGCAACGAATGGGCTGATCACGAGACTGAACGGATAAATTATCTCTACTTAGCACCTTCGAAATTGCGATCATGTGCGCTTGGCCCAGAGTTGGTAACAGACTTCACATTTGATGAATTGACTCTAGAATGCACCGTTGTACGAGATGGAAAGAAGATTTACGAAAGTGGTCCGCTGTACTCAGGTGAGGAGTATATGTCGCACACGCTGGCGAACTGTGAGGATCACCATTTTAAGTATCCATTACATCGATTGCCCGGTGATGCTCACATCCACTTCTTTGGGACGAGCCAGTTGAGCTACAGTACGCGTGATTGGAAATTCAAGCCGGGTGACGTGATAACGATATCGGCCGAGGGTTTTAGTGCGCCTTTGTCTAATCCCGTAATTGGTGGCGACCCTGTAGAAGGTCGAGCTATTCGGATAGTGAAAGCGTAGAAAAACGTATTTAGAGTAGAAAAGCAGAATTATTGCAATTGTTGAATGATTTAGTACACAATTAGAGCAGTGATAAACACGACGCTTCTGAATTCACAGATGTGGCTCTTATGGCGACTCAGTATGAAAATTTAGGTGAATCGCACAATACAGATGAGGTAGTGTTTTCTGCTCGCGAGCTAGCCGTTTTGAACGAAATTGCGACTGTGGTGAGCAGTGCGACAGATATGAGTGACGTCTACTCTTCGTTCTCTGCACTAGTCGCTGATGTGATTGATTGGGACGGAATCATCGTCAATACCCCATGCGACGATGGTAAAAAGTTTCTGATTCGAGTGCGCGAAGGCGAGATGCCTGTTGGTCGAACCCCCGGAAATTCCTTTGAAATCGAAGGTTCCTTGTTTGGCGAGGTGAAAAAATACCGTACGACACAGATCGTATCGGTGAGTGAAGATCAAACCGCAGAGTGGGCTTTGCGAATCCCTGGTATTCGAAGTTCGTTACTTTCTGGCTACCGTTCGTTTATGGCCACTCCACTACTTTCACAAGGAAACATGGTGGGGGTGATTTATGTTCAATCGCTGAAGCCAGACGCGTTCACTGCACACGATCAGATGGTGATAGAGCGAATCGCAATGTTCGTTGGGCCAACGATCGGGCGATTTGAGGCCTACGAACGATTAAGGCGTGAAGAGCTCAATAACCAGAGTCTTTTACGTATTGGGCATCTACTTCTGGGCGCTGCGCACTTCGGAGATGTGATTGAACAGTTTGTAGAGGAGCTAAAAGCGGTTGTCGACGTTGATCGACTATCTATCGCCGTCATTCAGTCGGACGAGCAAACACTAAAAGACCGGTGGGTATTCGGAATTCCTATTACGGGATATGGCCCCAACACCGTTTATCCGATTGATTCGCTGGCATCGGCAGGACTGGACATCACATCACACGGATATATTTTCGACGTTGGTGATATTACTAATCCAGACTCTGTGCTAACGGGGGGAATGCGCGCAAACTATGAAGCAGGTCTCCGCTCGGCAATGTTCGCCGGGCTTCACACACAGGGGCGATTGGTGGGTACGATCAATGTGAAGTCTGTTAGGGATGATGCTTACATGCTTCACCACCTCGTTTATTTTGAGCAACTGGCCGGACACATAGCTGCCTCACTTGATCGATCCCTTGTGCGCGAGGCCGAGATCGAGATGAGCCAAACAATGCAAGAGCGACGAAGGGCAGAGCAAGAAGCTTTACGCGTGATGGACGTTATTCATGCAAAAGAGCGTTTGCTTACATCAGCTTCACATGAACTCAGGACGCCGTTGACTGGAATACTGGCGTTCGTGGATCTCTTGGCGAGGAATCGTAGCGGGAATTTGGTGGAAAAAGAGATTCGTTATTTGTCTATAGTGCGACGTAATGCTGAAGATCTCTCGGCGAAGGTAAATTCGCTGATTGCCCATGCTGAGCGCGACGCTGGCGAACTCAATATCACACTGGAAGTATTTGATTTGGCCGTTATGCTACGGGACGTAGTGACGGACACTGTTCCCAAATTAGCGCAGTCTGGTCAATCAGTAGAGATTTCGGTATCCGACAGCCTTGAGATAGTTGGAGATCGGCGACAATTATTGGTTGCGGTTACGCATTTGATCGACAATGCATCGCGTTACGCCCCGAAAGAATCGACGATTTTGCTTGAAGGTGAGCAAATATCTACAAATATTGAGATTTCGGTGTCGGATCAGGGCACCGGTGTGCCTACGGCGCACGCTTCGGATATTTTTGATCCATTTGAACGTGGCGAACTGACCGGGATGGCCAGCAGTCCGGGAGCTGGCTTGGGCCTCACATATGTCAGAGCTGTAGCAGTCGGACATGGCGGAGATGTCACGTATGGCAGAACTTCCGATGGCGGAGCAAAATTCACGATCAGCATCCCTGAGAGAGCCAGCACTCAGTTCTAGAAGAACTACGATGCGGTTAGCGTTCTGTTTGCGTGCTCGACTTCTGGTTTGGGTTGACGACGCGAACTGCGACGAGGTTTATTTTGCGTCCGGTCGGCTGGGACTGCCGACTCGAAGGAATACATCAACATGGTAGGCAGGAGGACTGGTTAACTGAGCTTGGATAATCGATACAAATGGTGAAATTTTGGGAAGTCTACGATTCCACAGAACTCCCGACACGGCTGTGATCATAGGACATCCGTCTACATCGCATCAACCCCACCTATTAGCCACCATACGCAGCATGCAGCGCTCCGTGCGCGTGCAGGCTGCGTATGGTGGTGCTCGATTTGCCGATGTGCTGGGAACAAATCAAGATTGTCCAACGCCACTGGAATGTACATAAACATTTTACATTCGCGAATAGAGGAACCATATGAACAACAGCCAGACTCGAATGCTCACCGCGGCAATTGGATTACTCGCTGGAGCTATTGCAGGTCTGTCCGACAGCCTCAGCGTTAACATGAGCATTATCATCATTTTGCTCACAGGTGCGATGCTGATCGGTGAATGGTTCAGATCATTTAGCTCGTAAGATTACTTACAAAATCCACCGCATAGAATTCAGCAGCTAGGCAACAGATTCCTGCAAATAGAAGGCGAGATGGGCCGGTCGAAACTAGCCAATGCCGCCTCAAATAAATTCGATTGGCGTAAAACCTTAAAAACAAAAGCCCGACACGAAGTCGAACTTGAGTTTGAGTGCAATGTGGAGCGGGGGACGAGATTCGAACTCGCGACATTCTGCTTGGAAGGCAGATGCTCTACCAGCTGAGCTACCCCCGCAGAGTTGAGTTGGAAACAGTCTTAACTGGACTCTATTATAACAAATTCGGGGTAGGAAAGTTTAAAGGCAGACAGTCTTAAAGCATCAATTTTTAAGATCCATGGACTACTTGCCTAACAAAAAGTGACGTTCGAGAGATCTTCGGTATGAGGTGTCGAAGAAGCGCTACTGTTCTGTCGAACCTCAGCGCTCAGCACAAAACATAGTCGGCCTAAATATATGACAGAACTCTTGATTACTGCTTAGGATTATCGTCATGGGTTGAGCCGAATATTCCGTCTACGGCGATGCTTATTACCAAGGTGAGCAGTGAGATTATCAATTTACCTCGGTTGACGATTTGACGCGACGTTGTTGAAACATAATCCTGAGTGTCGTTCCCGAGTATTTTCGCTTGACTCACTAGGTTGCTAATTGAACGCCTCACAAATGAGTTCATTAACGGCATCGTTACCACACCGATTAACATGATGATTTGCCAGACTCGCCCGATGATGGCTACGGTATTTGCCGCTATTTCGATCTTAATGATATTTTCAGCAATGATTTCTGAAAGTTGAGGAGATGTAGATATGACTGGCGACGAAGTCGGAATTGGTGTTGTTACGATGCCGAGTATCGGTGATGGAGTTTCAGCTCTGATCTGGGTGCGTTCAACGTTCTTAGGTTTTAGGGCACGCTGGACGAATCGCCGCCTAAGTGTTTTTGCTGGTGAGAGAGCTACAACCAGAACTGGAACTGAGCCATCGTTCATTCCTTGCACAGTGACATCGAACTCATTAAGTCCAAATGCTAGGTCGCGTAGAGCTTGCTTTGGTGTCACGTCACTAGGGAAAGCTATGCCTAGCGTTGTTTGCGTCCCACTAATGTATGTCGAAACAATCTCAATGGTTGAGTTTTCTGAGATACGTCTAATTAACAACCTGGCATTACCAGTGAATCCCGTGATGATCAGGTTTCCAATGTTCGAAGGATCAGGTTGGTTCACTTGTGGTGTGTTTTGATCGACCAAATATGCCATTCCAGCTTCGTTAGGGAATCTTGATTGTGATGAAATTTGCCACCAATTAGACAAAGCAGGATTAGCGCGATTGTAGGCTTGCTAGATACTTTCCAAGCTTATCCCAACGGCGTCGAGTTCCCTGAGTGTAATGCTTCGTAAATTGCAATACCCAGAGAGGTTTCCATAGTACAAAGACTAATCCGATCATCGTCATTGTCGTAAATATTGATCCGATGAAATAGCTTGATGGGATTCCCTGTACTAGTTCAATGGTGTGTGTGCCTGCTGGTACGTTGACAACGATCATCCGTTCGTAATCTTTGATTTCTACCTTTTCACCGTCTAGTAGAGTCGTTTTCCAGTGAGGGGCGTAGGTTGTGCTGATTAGTGCTCGGGTCGCTGGGCCTGTATTTTCTATTTCAAGTTTTAATCGTTGCGAGCTGTTTTCGATGATTTTGGTTGGTAGGGGTGTAAGACCCGAAGTGAGACTAAGATCCGGAATTGCTTTGCGTAATTCCGCTTCGATGGCAGTTGTTGTGAACCTATCAGGCCAGCTGAACACCATGTTATAGAACGCTGCACCCACCACGAATGTCGGGCCATTATCCCCATCGACTCGCGAAAGCAGAGGGACGCTGAAACCGCCTTCAGTTTCTATGTTGAGTAGAGTAGTCGCCGATGTGTCATCAACAAATAGACCTTCCCAAACTTCAACATCTTGGAGAAGTCCTGAGAATTCTTCAATCTTCTCGCCAGAGTTTGTTACTACGGAGAAGCTATCGGGGAACCTTATGTGAGATGTATTTAAGTCCGCTTTCCAGACGCCATTATCATTTCCGAGAAGCACTAAGACTACGCCGCCTGATTCACGGAATTTCACTAGTCGCTCCTGCATGCCGTCGTCCATGTTTGCGTCGCTTTCGGCGAGAACAACGAGACTGTTTTCCTGGAGCACCGTTTCAGACAATTCGGAGTAATCACCCGAACGGCTCTGACTTGCCCACGGGAGTACGACCGCGGCAGCAATATGAGCGCGACCGACGACTATGGCATTTCGATCCAACCTGCTTACTATCGAATTCTCGTCGGTTCTGACCCAAGGGGTAATACCTGAATTGGTGGGGTCGTTGAATTCCAGCGGAGCGAATCCTGATTCTTCTAGAGCGGCTATAGCGCGCACATTCTCTTCATGCACGTAGGCTCCTGCTGTCCACCATTGCTCGAGCATACGATCGACGTACTTTGTATGCCCTACATTGAGCATGTGGTTGAGCAATCCAATTTGTTCCCAGTGTGACGTTCCTTGAAGGAACCAACCTGTTGTTGAATCTCTCCCCGAGTTATAGGAGAAGAACGCTGGCTCAGGTCTTCCGACTAGGTCAGCCACCCTTCCTTCTGGTGCGGCTTGTGCGATCGCTTCAGACGCTGAGACCCATATTTGTTGATCGGACTGGCGAACCAATGATGTGTAGTACGGCTTTGAGTCTTGAACGAGCAGGTAAATAGGCAGAAGTAGAACGAGGATCGTCGCTGAAGCACCGAGAACTGGAAACTGAATTGATTGCCGGCGAGACCAGTTCACGAGAAGGGTTATTACCGTACCGGCAAGTAGAGCGATGGGTAGGGCTCCGGCGAGCAGGAATCGCTCGAAGAAAACGAATTTATCTAGGAAAGGAACCGTTGTTATCACTGGGTTGTTCATACCAAATGCCATGAATATGCATATAGCGCTTGCTCCAGCCAGAACAATTGAAGTTTCTCTGCGCCTAGTGGCTACGAATCCAATGAGTCCAAAAACGACCAACCCGAGTCCAATGTAAACATCTTGGGGTACTTGCTTTTGACCGGGGCTGAATAGTTCAAATGAGCGTGATGTCAGGAAGCGTGTTTCACCATCGTGAGGAAGTGGGAGGTTATTGAAATCCAATGATGTCTGTGATGAAAACAGCCATGCGCTAGTCAATCCGATGCCGATGGCAATCGCTCCTATAGCGAGTCCAGCCGCCATCCTGCGATTTTTGTGAACCAAGGCTAAAAGAATCAGTGCCCCTGAGATGCTCGACATGAACATCACCGCAAAAAGCTGGTGGGTTGAGATGGCGATGGCAGAAATTACCGCTACGTAGACGAATCGTCTCCGGGAAGGTGATTGAGTTAGGTCTAGCAGAACTCGAAGGAAAATTGGTTGAAGTGCGAACACTAAGGTTGCTGGCAGAGCACCTCCCATAAAAACCGTTCGAATCACAAACGGTGAGAGCGGATATAGGATCCCCGCCGCGATGGCGCCCGGAGTACCAATTCGGGATCGAAACAACAGAACGACACTTATTGTTGAAAAAACAAAACAGAGAGTTGTGAATGCCTGGTATGCGAATGTGATGTTTACGAGGTAGGCCAGAGGCGCCATGACGATGGTGACCATTGGTCCGTAATACTGAACCAGTGGAGTACCTTGATACCAAGAAGGCGCCCATAGTGGGAATAGATGACCAAGCTTCCATTCATTTGCGACAAATTGCACTCGAAATAGGTGAGCGAACGCATCGGTTGTATTTGGGAATGCTCCCGATCCGTACAGTTGTCTCAATAACAGCTGGTACACGCTTGCGACGGCCGCAAGAGTTGCCATGGCGATCATGAATCTGTTTCTAAGCCAAACATCGATTCGCTGTGCTAAATCCAGTGAGTAGAAGTTTGGTGTGTAGCTCTTGAGTACCTGAATATTCGCAGATGCGAGTCTGAATTTCTTTTTGGGCGTCGGATCAATTGTTTGTTCGGGCTCTGTCTGAGAAACAATTTTTGATTCGGGACTAGGCCGCTGCGTTTGGATCTCTGCTGTTGGAATGTTCGATGCTGAGACAGGCACCACGCTGAGGCGTCGTTTACCACTTTTGTTGACGGCAATGGGTTGTACTTCGAAATTCGCCCCGAACACTGGGGCGATATCGATGCCGAATTCTTCTGGAGAAATATCCGCCGATATCTCGACCATAAACGCGGCTTTATGTTCGGATACCAAGAATGTCTTTGACGAAATTACGCCATTAGCGCGTTCGATCGATCCACTGACTGTGTCAAGCAATGAGCTGACCGAGAGATCAACGGTAAACGCTGACCAGTCGATATAAATCGTGACCCGGGAATCGCTATTCATTGGACCTCGGAAACAGCGTTGAATTCACCTGACGGGAAGTGTGTCACTTGATGCCAAATTGGATTGAACTGTTTGGCGTGCACAGCCATGGTTGATTGAATTTAATTTACATCGTATTGAATAATGAACGCATGCAGACTAGGACACGAGGTTATGTTGATGTTAAGGGGTTACGGCTTTGACTTCGAAATTATCGAAGGTGGATGATGGGGCCAAGCGTGAGAATAGTCCCGCCTTGCTCTCTTCTAGAAGATCAGTTTGACCAGAGACCTGAAGTAGGTCGACACCATCTACAAAAGCGGTAATTTCGTCATCGATTACTAATACTGATAGATTCCGTTCGGTGCCGGGTGCGCCCCAGACGAAGCGTTGTTCCTGCAACACTTGGAAGTGCCAATCGACCAGCTTGCCCAACACAATATTGAAGCCGTCGTACCAGAACATGTACCAGTTAGACTCGTTTTTGTATCGGTACACGATGCCGACCCTACCACCAAAATATTCGATATCGGTAGAAACAAATTGGTTTCCACTCACGGCGGGAATGGCAGTACGAAAATCTGCATTAAATCCAAATGTCTCGCGCGATTTGTCATTTTCTATTATCCAGTTTCCTGAGTATTCGACCCAACCGGTTGAGGGACTGAGGTCTGGAGAATGGGATGGTAGGTTGACCGTTGTAGGCGATGATTCTGTAAATGAATCTAAAACTACTGGAGTGAAGGTCACTCCACCTGGATTTGGTTGTATTTCAGAGGCATCTACCGACAGATTATCGAACTGAGCAGCTTGTAAATTGCGGTTGAACATTCCGGCGAATGTTGACGCTGGGAGTTCCGAAACATCAAAAGAACCAATGAATTTACCGCCTAACTGGACACTCGCTTGATTGTCTTTGACCCAAACGTCGAGCTTCATCGAATTACCCGATTTTATGTTGACTGGGAAGCGGTCAATTTCAGTAAATTTTCGTTCCACTACTTTCCCGAAAATCAGATTGCCCAGGCCGTCATACCAGACCATCGCCCAGTTACGTTCATCTCTGTATCGGAAAGTAATTCCGATTCGGCCTGATTGCCAAACGAATTCTGAGGAAATAAGACTGTCTTCTACTCCGGTATCTATGACAGCCCTTTGATCGGTTCGTTCGCCAGTGACTTCGGTCAGGTGGTCAAAATCAGAAATCCAACGCCCTTGATTCACAATCCATTTTCTGAATAATGGAGCGATATCGGGCTCGTGCACTGAGTTCCATTGGCTAGGCACATCGGAAAAACTGTCGAACAATTCGAGATCTGGTGGCGTGGCTGGTGGAACCGCCGCATTAGGTGGTTGCGAAGGGGATGGAAGGGAGTCAATGACAGGAAGAGCAGGTGATTCAGAAACCACAAATTCGGAGAAGGTATTGCTGTTGCCGTGTCTATTGAACAATCCGGCACGGGTTTCACCAACAAGTATGTTGGATACGATCACTGCTTTAGGTAGATCGTCGTAGTCGGCGTATATGCGTACACCGTAGCCGTTGAGACGAACACGAATGGAGTGAGAAGTTCCGGGAGGACCCCAATCAAAAGGCGTGACATCCCATACTTTGAATCCTTCTGGAGAAAAGGAAATGGTCGCTAGGGAGTGACCATCGTAAAAGGTCATCCACCAGTTCGATTCGTTTCCGTAGCGGTAGACGACTCCGGCCAGACCGCTGTGCCATGTGAGATTGGTGTAGATATCGGCATCAACTTCGCCGTGATCGATTGTGGCACGTAGATCACTAGAATTGCCACCGGTTGAAGCGATGACGTCACTTCCGTTGACTGTCCACACTCCAGCGTGTGTCGACCAACTTGCGGCTGCCGATTTGTCGGGGCTGTGGGAGGCCAAAGCGACAGATGAAGTAAGTTCGTCAAAGGCGTCGAACAGAACCGCAACATCTATCAATGGTGAAGTTATCGATGGCGGGGTTACGGGTGGACCCAACGCTTTGACTTCAAAACTACTGAAAGCGTCGTTGTCGTTCCGCTGAACTATTGCACCCACGCTTCTAGAAAACTCAAGATCAGTGTCGATCACGTGAATTTTCACCTTGCCGACGACTGCTTCTATATTAGAACCATCGACAGAGACTTCGATCGTTTTTGTTTCGAATCGTTCCCATTTTATATTTTTCTTTTTCAGAGTCTGTGTGACGCCGTCGAGAGTCTTGCGTAATTCAAACTCTTTGCCGTCGTAGACAGCCGAAAAGTAGTTCTTGTCATCATCGTGCCGAAAAATGAGACCAGCATCCGAAGCACCGAGCCAAGTTACGTCTATAGCCACTTCGTAATTGGATGCGCTGGGATTGATTGTCGTGAAATATGGGGCAGAGTACCCAAGGGTGTCGAAGGCATTACCTTTTTCAACATGCCAGTCCCCTGTGACCACGCGCCAGCCCCCACCAACTTCGTCGATTTTTGGTTGATGAACACCTAGGCTGCTCGAAGGTCCTGCAAACTTGTCCTGTACGACGATAGCTGATTTTGGGGGCTTCGGATCACCGCCTTTTGACAGGGCGGTAGATTGAAATGTATTCAGCAACCCGAAAACAATCAGCAGGGCAATCAGAATCTTGCCGGTTGACACTGTCTTGACTAAGTTGAACGATCGGTTTGACACGTTAAAACCTTGAGTATAGAAAATTTTAAGTTCGATTGTCGAGTTTGCTATGAAACGATACGAACTCTTCACGCAAACAGTTTTGCAGTATTCATCGGTTTTCGAACTTATCTTCAGTCTGATTTTGGTCTATTTCATCGCGTACTTTGAGATCTTTTATGGGTCATCGCTACAATACGAATCCAATGACAGTACTAAACAAAATTGTGGTTCGGTTCGGACCTAAATCGCTTGTGAGTAAGCGATTGTGGTTGGCCGTCATTATCCCGCTAGGAATGATCCTTCTGGCGTGGGTAACTGTGGGTGATCTTGCCACTCATCCAGACAATATTCCTGGGATTGACACTTATTGGCACATCACATTGATTGATGAAGCTACGGATAGGTTTCTGGCTGGCGAACCAATGGGGCCGATTTCTGAAACGATAAATGCTGGTCTGCCGTATTTATACGATACCGGCTCGGTGTATCCCGAATTTGTTTACTGGGTTTCGATATTGGTTGCATTGGCTTCAGGCGGTGCGGGGGCAGCCTACGGGCTATTGATGTTTGGTGCGATTGCCATCGCTCAGATGGCATTTTACTACGGGTTTAGATCACGACTTGGATCTCCTGGGGCACTAATCGGTTCATTCGCATTTGCGTATGCCCCTTTCTCTTTGACAGCTGTAGCACCTGAAGGAAGATATCCGGCTCTACTTGCTGTATCGACCACCCCTCTGGTTCTCGCTGGAGTTATGTCACTAATTGATCGTCCAACAAGAACTATCTGGCTTGTGACAGTGGGGGCAGTACTTCTTTCAGTTGCTTTCCATCCGATGGTTTTTTACATTGCAGCTGTTCCTATTGGACTTATTGGTTTTATTTTCTCACTTGATCTGAAAGTCGGACCTAAACGATTAGCATTTGCGATGTCTGCGATTGTGATTGGGGTTCTTGTAGCCTGGATTTTATTGCCCGATGGGATCTCTGATATGACTAATATCGGAGGGCAGATAACGGCGGTCTCTGGCGATGTGGGAGGGCGGGCTGCTGCTGGCACCGCATCGGACATCGTTCCGTTTTCGATTCGCTGGAATTCCTTCGATACATCGCTCCGTTTGAGCAACCTGAACTATGCGGGCCTAGGTTTGGTTCTTGCCTCGCTATTAACGCTTGTGCTCGTTAGACGGCGGATGGTTGTTATTTTTGGGTTGGGCACACTGCTTGCCTATGTTCTCGCGACAGGATCATTGACACCGCTATGGGATCAAATTCCGCTCGCTGCAAGACTCGAACCTAGGAGATTTCTATTCCCTGCATACCTAGGGGCAGGCCTAGTAATTGCGTCGGGGGTTTCGTTCTGGATTTACCAGTATCAGTTGAACAGAACGAGACGAAATCTCGCAATTTACGGTTCTCTTATTGTTGTAGTTTGCGGACTGCTTTTATTTGATGTGATTCCGATGGTTCGTCGAATTGCTCCTATCGACCATGATCAATACCAAGAATGGACAAGTCGAATAAATGAAAGTGGAGCAGATATAGATGGAAGGCTGTTTTGGAATTCTGGTAGCGGATTTGCAACCTATTACTTTGGTGGCCGAGAGACAGGATTAGAGGTCGTAGGGCGGTTAGGTACCGTTGATGCGAACCTCCGGAGTGGATATGAGGAGAGTGCCTTGAGCGAATTAGCTCTATTTAACGTTCGATCTGTGATGACCGACGAGGGGGCGTTCAGAACTTTGCCTCCGGCTCTTGAAAAATATGGATTTCATGAGATTGGTCGTTGGGCTACTCGAGTGCTGCTGGCATCGGAATTTCCCGGCTCAACCTTTATGAATCAAACAGTCGATGTTGGATTGGTTGGTTCAGCGTCACTTCCATATTGGTCAAAGATTTTTCCGAATTCTGTTCCCATTTCCTCACCAGTTGATGTGCGAACAGAAGTCTTAAATTCGATGAAAATCATCGTCTTGTCTGGCTACTCAATTTCGGACGTTGAGAGAAACGAAAATACTCTACGCGATTTCGTCAATCGGGGCGGGATTCTGATTATTGAAGAGCCAAATAGATCAGGAAATAATCTATTTGGGATCAGCCATACACTTGAGGACGTGCCGCGAAACTTCTCGGTGCCTTCTGAAGACGGAACCATTGATGTGATTCCGTTCGAGATCGGTGGGCTAACGTTCAGAGGAGTTTCTTATGAAGAATCTGGTGAATTAACGGTGTCTGGAACCACTTCTGACGGAGAGACGGTCCGATTGGTACAGAAGAGTCGAATCGGAGACGGAGCAATCTACTGGGTGTGTTGCAACATAGGTAACCATATTGTCGAGGCCAATGATCGAGCACTAGGCAAGATTGTGTATGAGTATTTTGAATCAGAAGTAGGTGGGTTCCGGAGCATATGGCCGACCGAATTTGATGCGACGGTTATACGCTCAGGTCCTTCGGACTTCGATATCACGTACTCGGCGGACGAGAACACTCCTCTCCTGATTTCACTGGCAGGATTGAGTCGGCGAGTAATGGAGTTGGAGACCGGAGAAAAGATCGATCTTGTTCCATTCGGACCGATAATATCAACAGTATTACCCGCAGGGTCGCACACTGTCTCACTGTCAACTCAGAGTCAACTGGTATCGATACCCGCGACAGTAATTTGGCTGTTTGGGTTAGGGTCGGCTGGACTCGTACTATCCGCTGGGTGGCAACCATTGACACGCGTCGGCGGCACGTACGCTGGTGTTGTAATCGAATCAACGCGGTTCATGTTACGATCCTTAGTCCGCTTGGCCGTTCCACTGTGGGGTGGTGTGATTGAGTTCTCAGGTGGATCACTGAATGCTGACTCGCCTCGGATCGCTGAGTCCTTTGATGTTTATATTAACGATAAGGGAATCCTTGAACGGTATCGTTCGTCGAATGCTGAATTGAAACTCGCGTCGGTGTTTGTATTTGTAAAATCGGGTAAATCCGAGCAATTGTCATTCTCTGTCGGAGACCTACGTTTGAGCGATGGTGATGGAAATGTTTTCGAGCCGTTCACGGGGACAGGAGAGAAAGTAGAACAGACTCCTGAATTCGAGCTTCTTTCGATTCTTGGCAAGCGACAGAACAGACTGCAAGGTGAATTTAGGTTGCAATCTGGTGAATCGGTATCTGGGCACGTGCTGTTCGAATTTGGTGGTTCAGATCACGTCGGCTATTTGTATATATATGGTGATCCTGAAAAACGAATTGAATTCTCTAAGCTTGACGATTCGGCAATTTGAACAAATGTAATCAGTTCGAGCTTAACTTAGCGATCATCACAAAATTCAGCCGACCTAAATACATGACAGAACCATTAATTCGAACGGTAGCAAAATGTTGAGGTCGCCCGCGACGAACGTGGAAGATGCGATGAGTCCTAAAAATTCCGATGGTTACGAATACGGCATTTCTAGCGGCAGCGTCGGTAATAAGAACCGATATTTGCATGTTACGATTCGTCTGCATCGACCATCATGGAGCGACCGTTGTTTAACCCCGTACGGTTGATTTTACTTGGAATAATTTTCTTGCTTGCCGCGTGTGGCGGGTCGGGTTCAGAGCTGCTCGATCCGAATTTAGAAACTGGAGTAAAGAGCACGATAAGTGCTCAAGCCTCTGTGTTTGAAGAGAGAGACGATCCAGTGGGCACGCCTTCCACATCTGTTTTCTGTCAAAACTGCGAACTTATTGACGTTTTGCGGATCGTGGATGGTGAAACTATCGAAACAGAACTCGGTCGTATCCGATTGTTCGGAGCAGATGCACCAGGGTTTGATGAGGAATGTGGCACGGACGCCTTTGCGTTCATCAGTTCGATCGTAAGTCGAAAGGTGGGTATTAAGTACGGACCTCCACTCCGTGATGAATACAGTACAAGCAGGGCATACGTTTACGATTCAATTGGAAACAGTCTTGATCTTCAGCTAATTGCGAATGGGCTTGCCACGGTCAGAAGACGGGGTGCCCAGCAGTTACCTGGCCCTTATCAATCTGCCCTCATTGCCGTTGAGAACAAAGCCAAAAACAGCAGCACCGGATGTCTCTGGAAGAATTTTATCCCCTTATCAATCGAACCAACTGGCCCCGAATTAACTGCGACTGCTGCCGTTGAGTTAACTCAATCCGCTGCAATTCTAGAAGAAATGTCCACATCGATACCTGTGGTTGCTAGTGCCACTACCGGACCGACTTCCTCGCCATTACCAGCGACTCCAGAGACGTTGCCTACTGTGACGCCTGTGTCACCATCCGCAACATCGGTGCCACCGACGCCCCTTCCTATCCCTCCGACGGCTACTCCAGTCCCTCCCACCCCGACCCCATTGCCGACCGCAACACCGGAACCTACAGCTACTGTCGTCCCAACGAACACCCCGACGATCACTCCAACGCCCACCCATACACCGACAGTGACACCGATACCAACGCCAAGGATTACGATATCGACCGGGACCACTCCCAGTGGAGCGGTGAGCGGCGCCACACATTTAACTAACGCTCGAGTGATATTCGACGAGCCAGTTGGTGTGATTAGTGCGAAGGTGAAATGGACAACCGGCGGTGAGTTCGAGCTCGTTACTGTTATCCAGGTCACTGGTGAGATTATTGCCTCTCACGTCTACTTAGTTCCGGGCGTTTACTTGGTCGAGATCAGGGCGAATACCGATCAGGGCGATACTGCAACAGCGTCGATTAATGCGCTAGTGAACTAGGGTCAATCCGAGCCGCACGGCTTTTACTGTGGAACTGTTCAATTGCTTACTTGATACCGACGGGACCGAATTAGGGACCCCCAAAAGTGATCCATGTTCAGCAGCAGTACATGATCGCTACAGTTATCTTCAGCACAATAGGGTTGCGATTCAAACCGCCTGTTATCCAGCAGCTAGCTAGCGCTTTCCTAATTTGCCGTGGTACTCGGCTTCTTCAATGTCGCCGCGGGTTTCGTAGATATCCGCAAGGAACTGATGGGCGAGTGTTGCACCTTCCGAATCAGGTTCTTTTTCTATTGCCGTAATCAGTGCTTCAATCGCTTCGTCTTCAAAGCCCGTTTCATACAAAGAACGACCCTTGGCGAACCATGCCTTAGACCATGGCTTGGTCGTGGCTTCAGTTGCAATCGCTCGATCTGCGTATTCGATTGCCAGTTCATGAAGTCCCAAACTGGACATTGCTGTTGCAGCGGTCCCAAACAGTCCTGGAAAATACGGATATAGCTCAACCAATCGAATATATCGGTCTGCCATCTCTTGGGCATATTCGTGGTATCCCCATTCGGTCATCATCGTGGCTGCTCTGCTAAGACCCAACTGAACATCCAATTCAAACGGATCACGATGTTCATAATCTATAAGTATTTGACGACCTTGAAGCACCATCCTTACGGCATCTTCCTCATTACCAAGCGCCTTCTGTTCGTTCGCAACTTGTATGTATTGCTTGAACAGGGGGACTGTGAATGACTCTCTCTCCGGGGCTTGGGCTTGCGAGTCCTGCCATCCGTAAGTCCGTGTGAGAATATCTGGGTGGTCATAAGTGGTGGCGAGGAGTCGGCTTGCGGCGGTGCGTCGCACGTCCCAACTAATAAACAAGGTTAAAAACATCGCTGAAACTAGAATTGCAGCGACCAACATAGACCCAATGAAAACCGGACGAGAAGTTGTAACCGCTGTGGAAGACTGTTTCGATGGTAGTTCAACTTCGCCACTCGGTACAGATCGCCTTACCACTTCATGTAATGCAATAACAGCTCCGACTAAAGCGAACATCATTGCCATGTCGGACACTCTTGAAACCCCAGTTTGAACCTCGACTAATTTTCCTACGAGCGATGGCAATATCGCTAAAACTAAGATCGAAGTCTTATTAGTGCCATGAAGCATTCGTCTGGCGACAACTACGGTTCGGAATCCGGCAAGAAGAACCAACAACGTGATAGCTGTCAGGCTGATTAGGCCGAGATAACCGAGTTCGACAAGTGTGTTCAGGGTGAGATTGTGGGCATGTTCGACCTTCGTAAGAGCAGACTGGGGTTCTCCGACTTGAGGAAAGGCGTATACGAATAGATCTGGCCCAACACCGAACAAGGGACGGAGTGCTGAATTGATAGTTGGTTCATCGACTGGCATGTCCCATCTGGTTGACAAGTCTAACGTTGATCGCCAAATAGAGAATCGACCAGAGAGACCACCGGCGATGTCTGTTGAAACAGCAGAAGAATCTCGATCTAATTGCCCAGATATGCTTATTGCACGCACGAGTCCGATGTTTCCCTTCGGAGACGGTAGCGTGGTTATTATTACCGCGATAATTGTGGCTATGAACGTGACTGCAACTGCCTTCAAAACATCACGGCGCTTGAGTAGAAGTGATGCGATCACGAAGAAGACAATAATTCCAACCGCAGCACCAATATAAGGACCCCGACTACCAGTAGACCAAATTCCTGCGAGTTGGCATCCGAGGGCGAGCGTGATGGCTGCCATCCACGAAGGAGAACGCTTTGACCTGATGTGCCATATAGCCATAGTCGCAGGTATTGACATGACCATGTACGCACTAAAGTTAAGCGTGTTGCCAAAGCTTGCAATCGGGCGGAGCTGATCGGCGTTACCGCCAATTGGGTCCCAACCAAAGTGCTGAGCCAATCCGTATGTTGCAGCAACCGTTCCCGATGAGACAAGAACGTATGCCAAAAATTCCAAATGACGGAGGGTGCGAAATCTGAATGCAACACTGAACAGCAGAACAGTCATCGAAAGGCTGTCGTATAAGTTGTACCCGGAGCGGGCATCATCTCCGCCAAAAAAACTTATGATTGGAAGCAGCGATAAGAGTGTGGAAGCTGTCTGGACGATGCTGAAAATGACAACTGCGACGATGGTCCATCTGGCTGCGCTTGAACCAGCCCAGCGTGATAGATCCCAAGATATATCTTCTCGGCGTGTTCCATCTTTTTGGAACATGGAGCTGACAATTTGCCACAACGAAAGCGACGCAACGCTACCGGCAGCAAAATGAAGAAGTACAAGCCGGAGCTCGCCGAAAACTGATACTACCTTGAAGTAACTGAATAGCAGCGGGATAAATAAAAGCGCACCAAGTGTGATCCAAAGGATCACACGGTCAAGACGGCTGTCGACTGCCGTTGGTGCGGCTTGGATCACCGTTGATTTTCGGTCTCTGGATGTCATTCGATAATTCTAGAATCAGGATGTGATTGGCAAGTTTAACGAATCCCCAACATTTAACTGAGTAGTTACTTGCTGCGTCTGAGGATGCAATTCCGATTCTGATTGTGACCAGTTGCGAACGAAGAGTCGGTGGATTTTGGTGATCACTCACATCGGTTGGATTAACTAATTTGGTCGGCGAACGATTGCCGTGAGAGTGAGGGATATCAGCTTCAAATCTACCCAGAATGTACGTTCTTGAACGTATTTCATTCGCAGCTCCATTTTCCGATCCCAGACTTTGGCAAAGTAAAGCTTGTCCGGATCATCGCCTTCGAGAAGTGTTCCGAGATCTCTAAATTCGATAGACGCGTAGTCTGTAATTCCAGGGCGGACATCCAGAATTACGTGCTGCTCAGGTGAGTAGTGCTTGATGTAATCGGGAGTTTCAGGGCGAGGTCCGACCAGACTCATCTCGCCTTTGACCACGTTCCAGAGCTGGGGAAGTTCGTCTATCTTGAACTTTCTCATCCACCTGCCGACTGTCGTGACACGCGGGTCATCGTCTCCGGAATGATGTGAAGTTGGTCCGTCGGCAATACGCATGCTTCTGAACTTCCGCACTATGAATGGTTTATTGAATCTACCAGCGCGTGTTGGTGAGTAGAGGATAGGGAGCCCTAATGTGATCAATATCACGAATGCAGTCACCAACAGAATCGGAGAAAATATGATTAGGCCTATGATGCTCGCCATAAGATCAAATGTGCGTTTTGCCAATCTCTTCCTTTCAAATAGCTAAACTGATCTTGTCCGACCGATTCGGACAAGATCAGTTTAGCTCCTCGATGGCCAATACATGATTACAACCCTCCCCCCACGCTTCAAACACGCATTCGTTACCGGGGGCACAGGCATGGTCGGCGCATCTCTGTGCAATCGACTTTCCGCGATGGGCGTCCGTGTCACAGCGTTTTCACGAAATTCGCAAAGCAAATTTTTGCATGATTCTGTTGATCTTGTAACTGGCGATATAACGGATAGTGACGCGGTTTTGAAGGCCGCTGAAGATGCCGATATAGTTTTCCACGTTGCTGCGGCTGTCCATGGTTCAGAGTCTACGTTCGAGGGTTTTAGGCTGATTAATGTCACCGGTACTGAAAACGTCATCAATGCTGTTGAGACACTCGGTATACGGATGATTTATGTGTCGTCGGTGAATGTCGATGGATTCAATCGAGGACAACTCGCCGATCCATACGCTCACACTAAAGCTATGGCTGAAGAGTTGGTTCTGGAGGCCATCGAACGTGGGGTTGATGCAGTAGTCATTCGCCCTGCTACGGTGTTCGGCTCGGAATCAGGGCGATCGGGACTGGTGGTAGATCGGATTCTTTCGGGTTCATTAAAGGTGTTACCGGCTCCGTCTCGAAAGATAAGTCCGGTGTGGGTTGAAGATCTGGCAATCGCCTTGACGAGCGCTGCCCAAGTCGGAGTATCAGGGCGAATTTATACGGTTGCAGGACCGACTGTCTCGACCGGAGAATTTGCCAGATCGATTTCGGAAAGCGTCGGCATCCGATCATTCTTTGTTCCAGTACCAGCCTGGTTGATAACGATTCCACTCCAAATCGCATGGTGGACGAAAGCGATAACGCGGTGGATCCCACCAGTGTCGGTTGAAGCTGTACGCTCAGGGTCGGTACACGACGGAGGAGTGGCGGCGGCCGAATTGGGTTTTTCGTACACGCCAATAGTCGAGATATTTAGAAAACCTTAGGCGAGACGTTACCTACTGGCTTGTTGAGGTCACTGATTACGTAATCTGGAACGTGTTCTTGGATGCCTAATTTGATCTGGTCATTGGTCAGTGAACGAACCTTACTAATGAATTCATCCAGATTTTCGAGTGTGACTGATCCCGGACCGGAGTTGCGTAAAAGGAATAATTTTTTGTGGCTTGTGGAGTCGAGTTCTTCTGCTGATGAAGCCAAGATTTCGGTCATTTTCTCGCCCGGTTTCAGCCCTGAATATTCGACCATAATATCTTTGTCTGGCACCATACCTGATAGTTCAATCATTGATCGAGCGAGCGAGTCAATGTTCACTGGCTCGCCCATATCGAGAATGTAAATCTCGCGATTCTTTCCTACTGAGGCTGCCGTCAAAATAAGTCCAGCTGCTTCGACCGCCGTCATGAAGTAGCGTTCTGCTGAAGGATCGGTGACTGTTACAGGGCCACCTGACTCAATCTGTTGCTGGAATATAGGCACAACACTCGCATTGCTGCCCAAAACGTTGCCGAAACGGACTGCCGCGAAGTGAGTCGACTCGTGTGCTCCCAGTTCTCGAATCGCAAGCTCGGCCATCCGTTTGGTGGCGCCCATGACGCTGGTAGGAGCGACTGCCTTATCCGTCGAGACGAGTATAAACGTCGACGCACCGAATTCAGAAGCCGCTCTAGCGACGTTAAGAACGCCAGATACGTTGTTGATTACTGCATCAGCTGGTGCAACTTCCATCAAATTTACGTGCTTGTGCGCTGCCGCGTGTAGAACTACGTCAGGTCTGTGTTCCCTTGTAACGTTATTGACAGAAATCTGATCGGTGACATCCGCTATGCGGGCGACGAGCTCAATGCCGTTGTAATTCATATTTCGAATTACGGCTCGGAGTTCGTACTCGAGAAGTACCAGTGAGTTTTCCGCTCGATCAATTAAAACTAATTTGCGCGGGGCGAACGTCAAGACACGCCGAGCTAATTCGGAACCAATTGTTCCCGCGCCGCCGGTAATCATCACCGATTTATCGGCGAAAGTATTTCTCAGTGTCTCTTCATCGAGATGAGTTTCGGGGCGACCAAGCAGGTCGGACACATCGACTCTGCGTAGCTTTGAGATCGAAATGTTGCCCTCAAGTAGTTCATCGGTGCCTGGCAGCAGCCTGAACTCAACGTGCGACTCTCGACAGATATTTACGATTCTCGAACGCTGCTCGGTGGTTGCTGCTGGGATCGCTATAACGATCATCTCGGCCTTGTATTTTATTACAACTTCGGGGAGGTCATTGATCGAACCCACTATGGGTACTCCGATCAAGCTGAGCCCGATCTTGGCGGGGTCGTCGTCGACGATCGCAACCGGATTGATATGGAACTCAGGTGTCGAGTTCACCTGCGCACAAAATGCAGCTGCAGCGTTACCGGCGCCCACAATTACAACCCTTCGAGTTAGTGCTCTGTCGCTGCTTTTTGTACGTAATCTCTCGCGACCTACTCTCACTAGTATCCGCAAGCCACCGGCAAGGAATATATGTACGCCCCACTCGATCAGAGGAACGCTTCGAGGGATACCTTCTAAGTCTGTATTAATCGTCAACAAAAAAACGATGAATACGATGCTGGATACCGTTGTCGCTTTAGCTACGCCAAGCAAATCAGGAACAGAGACATACCGCCAGAGACCGGTGTGTGACTTGAAGTAGATGAGCGCGACCACTCGTAGCCCTATCAGTACAGGGACCCATCTCCAATACGAAACATACGAGATGCGACCCTCATCAAGGTCGAGTCTAAGTAAGAGCGCGACATAAAGCGAGACCAACGGAAGCAGGCTGTGAAGCAAAATGCTTATCAGCAACCGGCGTCGCCGTGGGATTTTTGGAACTGCTCGCTGGATTACTGTACTGATGGGCATTGGTTATGGGGTAAATTCGATTCGACGTTGGCTTACGACATTCAGAGTACTTGACCCCCCCGCTTTCGGATTCACTTAGATAGAAAGTCGCTCAGCGTTTTTAGACGTTCCCTGGCTAGTGAATCAGAGGGACCGAGGATTGTTAGTCGTTCATATAGATCAAGCGTTGTCTGTCGTAGTTCGGGCCGGCCTGCGTTTCCTAATTCCCATGCAGCGAACGCGAGATCGTAAATATCGTCTATTGCGATCGGATTTATTTCGTGAGCTCTCAGCTCGTACTCATATGCTCTAGTCAATGCTGCGGTTCGAACATTTTCGTCAGAGGTCGACTTAGCGCGCCCAAATTCAATGTCAGCCAAACCATGCAAATAGAACGGGTTGTCAGGAGCCAAGATGACAGCGGATTCAAGGCGCTTAATTGCATCGTTGACTGGAACGATGTGAGGCCTGTTGAGAAACGATGCGGTTTGATTGGCAATCAAATAACTGGCGCCTTTTTCCCACGCCAGAAGTACGAAAACAGCGGCAATGATGACCAGTCCTGAATACATAGCGTATGTAACGATGGGTGAGGAAGATGGCGAAAAATTACGACTGGGTGCGTCGGGCGCTGGCACGATGAGTAACGTGAGCAATCCGCCAATTATCAGCCAGAACACAAGAGTCCCCCCAGGTGTTGGGGAGCCGACCGATTGTTCGATAAATCGACCAGTTAGAGCCATGGCAATTGCGATTACGATCCAAGTTGAAGTGTTGTCGGTTTCGGATCTATGTCGACGGATCAAAACTATTACACCGTAAAGCAGTGATGTCCACAGACTTACCCACGCCAAGAACCCCAGAAAACCTTGCTCTGCCAACCTATTTATTGGATCGCTATGAGCCGCAGTTAGCCTTCGGGTGAAGGTCACGTTATCCGAATAATAGGTGCCGGCGTAACGGAAAGAATCTGGGCCGTAGCCGAACAGCCATCGGATGATTTTTGGAGCTTTTTTAGCAAATGGCACTGGCTCACGACTTACTGCCATGTCTGAGGACATGCTCCAGTATTGAAGTCTGATGTTTACAGAGTTAGATTTTCCTAGGGTGCTCGTTATGGTTGGAGTTGGAGTTGATGTGGTATCGGCGAAGGTAATTAGGAGAGAACTCAGGCCGCCAATGGAAGTGAATATGACGAGAACTATCACTGGTGCGATACTGATTTTTGAGCGCCGTAATATTACTACGAGAATCACCGCGATAATTCCACCAATCAGAGTACCGAGCAACGGTCCACGGCTGAGGGTGGCGATCAAACTGGCTGAAATCAGGAAAGAGGATACGGCTATCGCTGCCAGCCACACCTTTTGTAATTCGGTACCGCTGACGTGATAGCGCTCGAAAAGTACACCGATAGTGATAGGCGTAAGTACGACCAGCATCGCACCGAAGAAGATGGGGTTACCGTTTGTTCCGGTGACGCGATCACCCTGAGTGGAGGAAATATCGAGCGGTGACAAACCCAGATGCTGCAAGAAACCGATAAGGCTGGCAAGGACACCAATTACGGCCAACGCTCGCCATAATACGGGACGGCGGGATGATTCTCGGGTGGAGATGAAAGCGCTGATCATTAGAACGACATACATCAGAGCGGAGAATTCGCCAGATTCGAAACCTGATGGAGTACGCCCCCACCAGCTCTGATGAGGGACGATTGAAAACAGAGTCGATATTAAAGAGACGATAACGACTGCTGCCACTGAGCTGAGAATCAACGTTGCGGGCTTCGACTCACGTATCGGACTGAGTGCTGATTTGAGACCTAATCCATCGCTACTGGAATACCTGATCAACACTCGAGAGAGAAGTACTCCTGCCTGCAGTGAGCCAAAGATCCTCAACATTGAAGTTTTTGGGACCGAGGTTATATCGATGAAGCTGCTCTCTGGCAGAACGATAAGCGGAACGACGAAGATGGCGAGGATAAGAATCAAGCGCTGGGTTGCACCCAGATACAGATCGAGGTTTTCTGGCGATTTCCACGTGGTGCTCTGAGAATGGTTGCTTCGTACTCGGGCCATCGAATTAATCTCGTTTTTCGCGATTACTGAGCACCAGTTGAGTTAGTGGACAGTTTTCGATTGTTTCAGAATAATGATTTTCCGATCTCATGTGCAGTGTGACCAGATAGTTCGATTATTCGATTGAAAGGCGAAGTGATCCTTAGATCGCATTTGTACTAATCGTGGTCGGTCGGTTTGATGATTTCGAGATGGGGTCCAGAAATCCGATTTCTCCCGGAGCGCTTTGTTCTTGTTGAGTCGTGATGAAAAAAAATATGCTTTGGTTCGAGTTTTTCAGGGAAGTATGTTAAAGGAAATTCAATTTTGGCGGAACTTATGTGTTCAACTGCACCGACGCCAGTTTGTGAATCGGCGAAAACTTCAATACAGAGCGTCCGTTTCGTCAACTGACCGAATTTACAAATCGCCGTGGAAATTACTCAGATTTTAAAATAGCGCGTTTAAGTACTTCGAGGTAGACGCCTGAAGTGGTGTCCCAAGAAACGTTGTTTTTTATGTATTCGCTGCTTGATTTACTGATTTCCCTAAGCCGTTTGGGATTATCCGCCAGTTCGGTGATACCCGCTGCCATTGCGTGTGCATTATCACCTTCGACGGTGATTCCCGCTCCTGATTGATCGACTAACTCTTCGGCTTCCCCGGCGACGTTTGAAATTACAGGGAGTCCGGCTGCCATGTATTCGTAGATTTTGGTTGGTACTACCGTTTGGAACACCGGTGACATACGAAGTGAAACGATGCCGATGTTTGAAGCATGTAGCAGACCTGGAATTTGGTTGCGGTCAACTTGTCCAGTACAAAGCACATTGGCAACCTTCTTTGTTTTGACAAGATCTCGAATTTTTTGCTCTTCAGCTCCAGATCCCGCGATTACGAACGCGAAGCGATTGAAGTGCTGTTGTTCCAGAATTTGTGCAGCTTCGACTACCGTCTCGAGTCCGTGGGCGTTGCCGATGGTTCCAATGTAGGAGACAACAAATTTGCCTTCAATATGTTCTTCGATTGCTGGCGACAGCCGTGTATTTGATGTTCGGAATTGATCGATATCGACTGCTGTGCGAATCACGTGGACATCATCTGGATCAACGGGATGATTTTCGATTATTGAATCCCTGATTCCATCAGTAACGGCGACGATTTGATCCGCCCTTTTATAGAGAAAACTCGTTGCGGCTCCGATCACTTTGTATGCCAGCGCATCTTCAGAAGTTTGATCTGTCGCCGTTAAACCTTCCGGCCAGAGATCTCGCACGTCGAGTACGAATTTAGCTTTTGTTACAGATCGTAGAAAGTAGGCTGTGAGCGGCCCGAACGGTTGCGGAATCGTACCGACTACGACGTCGAACGGCTTCATGAAAATCGCCCGTATAGCGGCGATTATAGGAAACGAGCTGAACGCCAGGAATCGGTTGAGTGAACCTCTATTCGGCCGCATGAAATAACTAACTCTGCAAACTCGAACTTGGTCATCCCATTCTGTGTACGAGATTCGCAGTGAGCGGAGTTTGTGTCCCGGGTAAACCTTGCCTTTGGGATGATTCGGTACTCCCACTAAAATCGTGACATCGTGACCGGCTTTGGCCCAACGCTGAGTCAGGTTTCGGACTCGAGCTGGCTGGGCACCAGGTTCAGGGTGGTAGAAGTTGGAAATAAATAGAATTCGCACGGGATTAAAAGCGTAGTAGCTTGAAAATTGCCTTGCCGACTTTAGCGCGTATTCGATTGATTCGACTGCCGGTGTAGGCGTCCCAATCTTGCGAGGTTTGGCGGAAGGATTCGATGTTAGTCAGCTGCCACATTATCTGCAACTGGACGATGTGAAGTCGATGGTAGAACGTGCTTGTGATCATCTTCAAGATGCCGTTCGACGATTGATCGTAGAGCGACCAGTACCCGAGATCGAAGTGTGGAAGATTTCTTTCGAGAGTGGAGATGCACTTGTCCCAGAGGTCACTCGCCGCTGAATCACCAGTTGCGAACACCAGATCACGCACTCCCCACATCGCCCACATATATCCATTGAGGATGTGCGTCGGCTTGGTAACGATATATTCCTCGATCCAGAGATCGTCGCCTTCGCTGTAAAGAACGCCGCCATCAGCGACGCTTTTAGTCAGCGACTCGAACGCTAGCTTGGCCGCTTCGAGATATTTCGTGTCTTGGGTGGCAGTGTGGCATCGGAGTAGAGCTGATATTCCCTGTCCCTGAGCGAGCCCTGAATACCAGGGTGCGCGAAGCGTTTCGGCGTACTCAAAATCGAATTTGTGGAGCCAGACTGGAACGTCTCCAGTATTGGGTTCGAGGTGTTCTACAAGCCAATCGGACGCGTTTTTCAACTTCGTTAGTCGTGATTCATCCTGAGTTTCGAGCCAGAGCGTGTGGTTGCCGAGGGCGTACTGAGCAATGGCGATCGGGTTGTATTGGGGACCGATGATTCCTCGGTAGTCGAGCATTGGCACACCGTTTGCGTCGAGAAGGCTGTCGTAATTCGCCTTCTGTACAAACCGCATGTAGTACGGCCCCAGTTGATCGACCTTCAATGACGGCTCGACCGTTGGCGCGTCGTGCCAGAATGTCAGTTGGCTAGAAGACGATGTCATATAAGCCGAGTACAAACGACGCCAATATTTGATTCGAGTTGAAACAGACAAGCTAGCTTGATTTATTTACAGAGGGTTGAGCAACTGACTAGTTTGCCGGCTGATTATTTAGATGTGCCGACGCCGAGGCGTACGACTTTGAAGCCGGCTTGTTCCCAGTCGGTGACCGGGAGCGAGTTTCGGGTGTCGACAATGACGGGGAATTTCATTAATTTAGCTGTGGTCACAGGATCGAGTGATTCGAACTGCGTGTGAGCGGTCAGGATGATGGCTAGATCGGCATGACGGACGGTATCTTCGTAGGATTCCAGCGGGTACTTGAAATTGGTCGTCAGCGGATCGTGGACAGCGACGGTTGCACCGGCTGCGATGAGCAGATCGACGATCTCGACGGTCGGGGTGGCCCGAGCGTCACCAACGCCGCCTTTATACGCAGCACCGAGCACGGCGACCTTCGGACTATTCGTTCCTTCGAGTAGGCCAAGGACTTGTTGAACTGTTCGTGCTGGCTGTTCTGCGTTGATCCTGCGGGCCTGATGAATCGTTGGTGGCAGTTCATCGAGGTTCGCACTGAGCATCCACGGAGCGACCGGAATGCAGTAACCGCCAACGCCGGGGCCGGGCTGATGAATATTCACACGTGGGTGCTTGTTGGCGAGTTCGATAACGTCCCAAACGTTCGCTCCGAGATCTTCGGAAATGATTGCGAGTTCGTTTGCCAGACCAATGTTTACGTCTCTGTAAATGTTCTCGCTCAGCTTTACGAGTTCCGCTGTTAGGGCGTCGGTTTCGATAACGTCTCCGGTAACAAAATATCGATAGAACTTTGCCGCAGCCGCGGATGAATGTGCTGACGAACCGCCAACAACTCGATCGTTTTCCACAAGTTCTCTCAAAATTGTCCCTGGGAGGACGCGCTCAGGGCAGTGAGCTACAAAGAAATCTTTTTCCGGAGTTAGCTCAGAATTATTCGTGAGTGCTTTGGTGAACGCACCGCGAGTTGTGCCGGGTGGAACCGTTGATTCGAGGATTACCAGATTGCCGCGGCGAATATGAGGCCCAATAGACTCGGCAGCTGCTACGACGTGATCGAGCACCGGTTGGTTGTCTGAGTCGAGCGGTGTGGGAACCGAAACAATGTATGTATCAGCGGTTTCGGGGGTGAGACTCGCACTGTAGGTGTTCGTGTCGATACACGAAATTAGCAACTCAGATAAACCCGGTTCAATAAGATGATTGATACCTTTGTTAAGATCTTCGACCAGTTGCGCTGTGATGTCGACTCCGACAACTTGAAGCCCACTTTTGGCAATTGTCAAAGCCGTAGGCAGCCCAATGTGACCCTGCCCAACTACACACACATCAGTCATTTTTGTTTGGTATCTCCTGGAGGACATCGGCGATGCGCCGAGATGCTTCACCATCTCCATAAGGGTTATCTGCTTGGATCATTTTCGTATACATCGCAGGATCGGTCAGCAGTTCGTTCACACTTTTCACAATAACATCTTCGTCGACCCCGACAAGTTTTGCACAACCTGCATCTACTCCTTCTGGTCGCTCGGTCACACTTCGCATCACAAGAATCGGCTTATTAAGACTGGGAACTTCTTCCTGAATTCCGCCCGAATCGGTAAGGACGATAAAGCTATGAGCGAGCAGCCATACAAATTCTAAGTAGGGAAGCGGTTCGACTAAATGAATTCGCTGTACATTTTTGAGTATCCGGAACACTGGTTCGCGAACGTTAGGGTTTAAATGAACCGGGTAGACGATTTGGACATCCGTATTTTCTTCAGTGATCCGTCTCAATGCACGACATATAGATTCGAAGTCTTCTCCAAAGCTTTCACGCCGATGCCCGGTAACGACTATCGTTTTCACGCCATCAGCGATGGCGCTGCCGATATCTTCTGGTAGAGATTCAGGAGCAGGTATTCCAGATACTTTTTCCGCCATGGAAAGAATCGCATCGACAGCGGTATTGCCGGTGACGGTGATGCGATCTGGCGTAACTCCGGCCGCAAGCAAATTCTTTTCTGATCCTGCGGTGGGAGCCATGCAGTAGTCAGCGATCTGATCGATGATGGCTCGGTTGCCTTCTTCTGGGAACGGATTGAATCGGTCCCACGTGCGTAGACCAGCTTCAACATGAACCACTGGAATTCGGTGATAGTAGGCAGCTAGTGCGCCAATCATCGCCGTTGTGGTATCCCCCTGAACTATTACCGCATCTGGCTTGTGAGATTCAAAGACTTTCCCAAGAGCGGTGAGCGCGGCTGCACTGAGATCAGTGAGAGATTGATTTACGGTCATCAGACCAAGATCGATCTCGGGGGTAATACCAAACGAACCAAATGCCTGATCTAGCATTTGCCGGTGCTGACCTGTTGAACAGACGATCACGTCGATGTTTCGACGTTTTCGACATTCGAGTATAACCGGAGAAAGCTTGATGACTTCGGGCCGAGTACCAAGTACGAATAATGCTAGCACTACGAACTACCCGTTGAGGGCGCCGGAGACATTTCAAGCGAGTCATTGTTGAGGACGATGGGCTGACCCGTGTGGATCGATTCGACGACAGCTAGGGTTGCGAGAGTGGTCGCAGCGAGCTGCTCGAACGGGATCGGTGATGGTGACCCGTTTCTCACGGCGTTGCCCAACGCTTGGAGCATTTGAGTGTGGCCCTTATCGAGCTTGCCGGATTTCTTATCGTGGCTTGATCCGGACCATGTTTCGAGGGATTTGAAATCGTTCAGCTCAGCGCTCTTACCGCCCCCGAGCACTTCCAGTTTTTCTTTTGGCTGGTTTTTGGCACCTAACGCTGAATAGAGGATCGTACCCCGTGAGCCGTCTGCGAAATCGACCATGATGTGAGCGTTGTCATCGGCGAGCACGGTTTTGCCGTTGGGGACGAGAGATGTTGCAAATACTTTGGTTGGTTTAGCGCCGCTGAGGTATTGCATGAGATCGATGAAATGGCAGACCTCACCGATTATTCGACCCCCGCCTTTGACTGGATCGTGAACCCAGTGATCGGCGTCTATCCACCCGGCATTTACTCGGTAAAACATCGAGAGAGGGGTTGTTCGATTCGAGAAATAGTTCTCGATATCAGATATGAGCGGGGCGTATCGGCGGTTGAACCCGACATTCAATACTGCACTAGAAGATTTCACTGCTTCGGCGACTTGGTGTAATGCTTCCAGCGTCGTAGCCAACGGCTTTTCGACATGAACGGCCTTGTTAGCAGAGAGCGATTCGATCGCTATTTTCGCAGCGAGATCATGTCGTGTTGCCGACACGATTAGGTCGATACTGCTGTCAGATATGAGCGCGCCGTAATCACTTGAAGCGGTTTGAGCACCAATCTTTTTTGCGAGATCTTTGGCGGAGAGTCCACGTGCGCTGGCAACAGCGATAACCGTCGAATTGTCGACCGATTTAAGAGCAAGAACAAGGGTTTCACTCATGAAGTTTCCGGCACCGATGAGTCCGATTTTGAGTGTCCCAGAACCGGTTTTCTTCGAAGCAGATGATGCGGTCGAAACGACTCTGGATGGCGTCGTTACCTCCGCAGGATATTTGATGAGAACGCCAAGGAACGGCTCCGTCGACTTGCCGCCGGTAACTAGTTCGTACGCGTTTACAGCCTTTGAGATTTCGAACTCGTGGGTTACCAACTCAGTTGGATTTATTCCGCCACTGGCCGTCAAGCGCAGGAACTCCTGCATGTTCCGCTGTTCGGTCCAGCGCACCCACGGCAATGGGTAATCGAGTCCGTACTCTTCGTAAGATTCGTCGTATCGACCGGGACCGTACGAACGTGAAATTCGGAAATCGATTTCTTTGGGATAGAAGACTCGGCGAGGAATTTCCATGCCGACATCCCCGACTGCGGAAACTCGACCACGTTCACGGACTATCTCGCCAGCCATTTCAACTGGCTTACTGTCTCTGGTGGCCGCAGTAATTATCACAGCGTCGAGACCGTGACCTGAACTAAACGAATAGGCAAGTTCCGAAACGTTGTCAGATCCAATTACGACCCCGAGATCCATGCCGAACTTCTGGGATGCTTCGACCCGAGCCTTGCTGATATCGATTCCCATTACAGGGAAACCGTACGCCTTTAGGATTTGGACAGTTATTTGGCCGATTAGCCCGAGCCCAATCACGCCAACGCTTTCGCCAGGTGTGAGTTCGGCCCGTCGAATGCCCTGCATTGCGATCGCACCAATTGTTGCGAAGCTCGCCGATTTCGAATCGACCCCTTCAGGAACGATAGCGACCAGGTTTTTAGGGACGGATATTACTTCGGCGTGAGAGGCGAATCCAGCTCCGGCGCACGCTACGAGCATTCCGGGTTGGATTTCGGTGACACCTTCGCCTACTGCAATCACTCGCCCCGCACTGCTGTATCCCAGCGGTTGCGGTTCATCGAGGCGGTCACGTACCTTGCGGTAAGTGTTAAGAAGTCCATAATTTTTTACCTGCTTGAACACCTGTTGAACAAGATCGGGTCGAGAGCGTGCTTTGCCCAGTAGGGAGCTTTTGGCGAAATCGACTCCGGCTTTTTCGGTTCCTGCGCTTACCAGTGAGTGAAGATTTTGTACGACCACTTGGCCCGGCACAGCATTTGGCGCCGGAACTTCTTCGACGGTGATCTGGCCGGATCGATTGTTTTGTACTACTTGGAGCATCGAGTCGTTTGATGAAATATGTGAACAGCGCTGAAACTTGAATCACGATAGAAATTATTAGCTGGAAAACTACAATTCATATTGAACTGATCCCCAGAACGATTCAAGGTTTTCAGCAACAGTGATTATCGATTAGGAAGTGTCACGAAAGATTTGAACTCAAGTTTCTAAAGAACGTTTTCATGTAGTACCTGCTTAAAAACGTAGTCAGAGGTGATCTATTTCGGTGTTGGGGTGGGTTAGCCTTTTAGGCTATGGAAAGAGCGCTGTCATATTTGAAACTTGAGTGGTTCGCCGATCATTTCGGATCGGATCAGATCAGTTTGCCCTTGATCGGCAAAATCGCCGCGGTTGGCATTCTGCTGGCCGTGATTTCCGACATTCCTACATCGTGGGATGTCGCGTACTTTTTCGCAAGAATTCTGGTCGTAGTGGCGATAATTGCGGTCGTATTACTGCCGGTTCGTGCGGCATTGACGTTGTTTTTGATATTGCTTGTCGTCGGCAGGGATTTTGATACCGAGGCGACGGCATCGATATGGCAGTTGGATGTCGGTCCAATTCGACCTAGCTGGATAGTGTTTTCGTTGCTGGCTGCTCAGTTATTCAAGCTTCGTGATTCGATCATAGTTCCGAGATATCTGATATACGCAATTGGCTGGTTTGCGATAGTCCCATTAGTAACGGGACTTCTTTACGGTGGGATTACGGATGATCACGCAATTCAGCAATGGGTGATCGATCTGAAATTCCCGATGATGCTGTTTGGAGTTTTGATACTTTTCATCGTTTACTTGCGAGCGAACCCTTCTCGAATCGGAAATGTGACAGCTGCGTTCGTTGGCGCACTGATTGCGCGTCATTTGCTTGATTTGTTCGATTTCTTTGCAGGATTTGGGCCCGAGCTTGACGCTGGGATCAGCAGGGTGAGTGAGGATTCAGCGAAGGCAGGCGTGGCGTTCTTCCTCTTTTTGGGATTGATTCTTGTAGCGAACAGTCGAGACAAGATTCTCTGGGGATTGCTAATTGCGATTCCTGCCTTAACTTTGATCGCTGCGTATGGGACGAGGATGATTTGGATCGAATTCGTGGCAAGCATTCCGATCCTCGTAGCGGTAGTTCGGATCAGACGGGCGTTGATTGTTCTGGCTGCGACAGTAGTAGTAATCGCTGCAGGAAGCGGAGCGTTGTATATCGTAAACAAGGCTTCCGCTGAACGTGTTTATGATCGGTTCCAGTACATTACGGAAGGTCGTTCAGAGGCAGATTTTCCTGTTGAAGTTGAGTACAACCTAATATCCAGAATTGACCCGATTAGATACGCTGAATTTCTCAACGTATTAGACTCGATGAACGATCAAAAATCGTGGCTGTGGGGTAGCGGCTACGGCGGCTACTATAACGACAATAAGGTTGATTTCCCTCCAGATCTAAAATCAACTTTCCAGCAGCATAGTTTGGATTCGGGCAAGTTCTACAGGACACATAACTTCTTCACGCACTTCTTCCATAAATACGGATTGATCGGGCTCGTGCTGACGAGCATGTTGTGGGTAATTCCCGGCTACGCGTTGATACGAGTGTTGAGAGACCGTAATGGCGAGAGCGGTCGTAGCGATGAAATGTTGCATTTGACCATGTTGGCATTGTCGGTGCTGCTGCTCACATCGATGATTGAAATGACCTGGTCTGGCAAAGGATTCTTTATAAACGGCGTGTTAATATCGCTCTCGGTCGGCTACGTGGTTCGCCAGAGCAGATATGTAGGTTCTTCCTGGCTGAAAGAAGTCTCGATTTTACGCAAATCGAATTATTAGACGGCTGCGAATTAGTGGTTTTGAACTGGTGGGGTCAGTTGATTTGAGTCGACAAATAGCCCGCCAGTGCTAACGAATAACTTTCCGCACCAACGGCGTTGGTGTGTCCGTAGTCGTAGAAGCACTCTCGCCAATCGCTGCATCGAGAATCGACTATTTCAACCTCGATAATTTCCTGACCAAATTCGGCCTTAATTCGGTCACGCCACTCTCGATCGTACGATGCATAGTTTTCGGCGACGAGCTTTCGGAATCCTTCGTTTATTGGCGGTGACATTAGGATCACGTTCAGGTCATCTGATTTCGCTAGATTAACGAGCTGGATCATTGCGTTGATCTGGTACTCGGAAATTTCGAAATTGCGGAATCCGAACGCCCTGAGTTGATTAATTTCTTGTGTCTCGAATACCCGAATCAGGTCGCTGCCGATAAGTCCGACTTTGCCGTTCGCGTCGACCTCTATCGGTCGGACAGTTAATCGAATTCCGTCACGTATCGTGCTCGACAGTATGTCCCTGATTACGAATCTTTTGTCCCATATTCGGATGAAACTGCCGAGGGTGTAGTCGATCTTGTCGTTAACGTTTGGTGTGCTCATCCTGTCTGTCAAACTTGCTAAACGTCGGAATCGTATATTGCCAGCTGCTTCATCAGCGATTGCCGACCAGTTGTAGTGAAATTCTCCAACTTCGATTAGGAGTAGATCAGCGCTAGAAAAGTAGTCACGTTGGGACTTATAAAGATGGAGATAATCCTGTGGAGTCGCAGCATCGAACGCCAGATTAGCGACGCTGCCTTTGTTAAGTCTCAGTTCTTTTTCTATTACCAATGGAACAATGGATTTCTGAAATCGGCTACTTCCGATCGCAATCACCGCAGGCTCAGAACTGCGTTGGTTGGCTGCATCGAATACACGCTCTCCAGTTCTCGACTCCTGTACTGCAGGCAGGTTCCAAAACGCTGGAGTGTACAAGGCAACCTCAAGTAAAAGCAGAAGTACGATAGCCCACGGGAGCGCCCGGTTGGGTTGGATGAATATTTTAGTGAATATTCTCATCTCTAAAACCTGAAATAGATGAATGATTGTTGTTCACTCATGAATGCCAGTACTACTACGAGCGCGCCGGCATACGCGGTGCCACGAACGGGAGCAGGGATTTTGGCCCATATTGCCGTGGCTGAGACTGTGCGAGTAGCGACCCACCATTCGACAATGTGTAGTGCGAACAAAGCAGCGATGACTGCCAACCATTTGGCCTCAGACGTCCATGCAGCAAGTCCGCTCGGCGTTAACGCTGACTTGTACATATCAAGCGATGTCGCAAGGTCCGGCGCCCTGAAGGGAATCCAAGCCAGAACCGTTAGCGCAAAAAACACTCCGATACCAACATATTTATATGCTGATGATCGGTACTTTGCTGGCACTGGCATTGCCTCACGCAGCGTATTTGATGGGACGAATCGGTGGACCGCAAGATAGATGCCGTGAATCAGACCCCACAAGACGAATGTCCAACCGGCACCGTGCCAAAGACCGGCAACCGCCATTACTACAACGACGTTAGTTAGCTCTCTCGCTCTGCCGTGCCGACTCCCTCCGAGAGGAATGTAAAGATAGTCGCGAAACCAGTTCGACAACGTGATGTGCCACCGTGCCCAGAACTCGTTAGGGTTGCCTGAAAGATACGGAGTGCGGAAGTTTTGACTGAGCTTGACGCCAAGCATTCTGGCGAGACCTAGCGCTATATCGACATATCCGGAGAAGTCGAAGTAGATTTGGAATGCGAATAGTGCCGCAGCGATCCAGGCTTCGGGCTGTGAGAAAGTTTCAGCTCCGAACCTCAGATCGACTCGCGCCGCTATGAAGTCGGCGATCACGACTTTCTTGATGAGTCCTTGCAGTACCTGTAGGCCACCAAATTTGAAATCGTCCCAGCTACTTCCTTTGAGTGCGCGGAGTTGAGGGAGGTAGTCCTTCGCTCGCATGACAGGTCCTGCGATGAGCTGTGCGAAGAATGTAACGAAGACGACGTATTCAAGAAGCGATCGGGCAGGATCTGTCCGTCCCTTGTGAAGATCTATGAGGTACCCGATGATTTGGAACGTGTAGAACGAAATACCGAGCGGCAGAACCGTTGAGAGATATTGCGGTCGATCGTTAAATACTGATGAACCAAAGACAGACTGCAGGCTCTGATAAATGAAATCATCGTATTTAAGGTAGGCCAGGTTTGCGAGAAGCAAACCCACGCTAATATAGATCGGCCACCTCGCTCCACCCTCTTTGATACGGAGCGAAACTGCATAGCTGACACCAAGCGTCACGAGCAGCAGTGTGAAATCTAATAAGCCGGATGCTGCGTAGAAACCGAGAGAAGTTAGTGCAAGAATCTGGAGTCTGAACCGCTCGCCAAATACATAAAACGCTGTAGCCATTCCGAGGAAAAGTAGAGCGAATTCGGGTGATTGAAATAACAATGCGAAGTTTCGATTAGATGGAACGGAAATTAGTTGCGATTGGACAAGGAATGCACAATGCCGGCAAATTTTTTAAGGATTCTTTTTATAGGTTGAACTAGTGTTGCTTAATGTGAGTTGCGGTTTCACATGTGAATTATCGTCGGTTTGAAGTACTTGTGTTCCCAAGCTGTTCAAATAGCTGGCAACCCAGACGAACTAGTTGCAAGTTTAGATTGAGTGTTTAGAAATGTTATTGTGATCGGGTGAGTCGTAAAGTTCTTATAGCGAGATCTTCAGTACGTCTCGCACGGATTTAGGTAAGAAAAGATCTGATGAAAAAAGCTCTTATTACTGGCGTTAGTGGTCAGGATGGTTCGTACCTAGCGGAACTTCTTCTTGAGAAGGACTACGAGGTATGGGGAGTAGTTCGGCGTAGTTCGTCGTTTAATACGGCGCGTATTGATCACTTGCGAGATGATTTTCACAACGGCCAGTTGACCTTGGTTTACGGGAACCTTGCTGATGGCGGACGAATGTCGTCGATTGTCAACGAGTTCGAACCGGACGAGGTGTACAACCTTGGGGCGCAAAGCCATGTGCGGGTGAGTTTCGATGAGCCGGAGTACAGCGCGAACGTAAACGCGCTGGGCACTCTCCGCCTGCTGGAAGCGGTTCGGCACATGAAGAATCCGGCAAAGTTCTATCAGGCTTCAAGCAGTGAAATGTTCGGCAAGGTTGCCGAGATTCCACAGTCGGAAACGACTCCGTTTCACCCACGAAGTCCATACGCGGTAGCCAAGGTTTACAGCCACTGGCAGACGCTCAATTACCGTGAGGCGTACGACATGTTCGGCTGTAGCGGCATTCTTTTTAATCACGAATCTCCTCGTCGAGGCGAGTCGTTCGTCACGCGCAAAATCACTCGCGGCGCGACTCGAATCAAACTTGGCCTACAGGACAAGCTCTTCTTGGGGAACCTAGATTCCAAGCGAGACTGGGGCTACGCCAAGGAATACGTTGAAGCGATGTGGATGATGCTTCAGCAGGACAAGCCGGACGACTACGTTATTGCCACAGGCGAGACTCACAGTATTCGAGAATTTCTTGACACAGTATTTGAAAGTCTCGATATGGATTGGAACGATCACGTCGAGATCGATCCCCTGTACTTCCGGCCTGCCGAGGTCGACGTGCTTCTGGGTGATCCTTCAAAGGCCAAAGAACAACTTGGTTGGGGAGCGAAAACGACGTTTAGCGATCTTGTGAAGCTGATGACTGAAGCCGATATGGAATTGGCTAAAAAAGAACTGGCGATCGCAAGTATTTAGCACTCTGTGTTTCAGCGGGCGTTTTGAATTGTCGAACTTTCGTTTGCGACACACTGGTACGACACACGGATTAGTGAATTTTGACTGAAAGTCGGATAGTGGGTTACTTGAGCAGGCGTCGAACGTTGCTCAAGACTTTCCTTTCGCTGACCAGTGCCCATGCGGCGATGGCGGCGTTTTCGTTCGCCACGACTATCCTGCTCGCGAACAGTCTGGGTGCAGAGGTGTTTGGGCAGTACTCGTACGCCGTGGCGATCGGCGGATACGTATTTACCATCGCAGCCGTTGGCATGGAGCAGACTCAGGTTCGGGATCTCGTTCAAACCCCAGAACGTTCCGATGAGTTTGTTTCTGGTGGATTCATCCTCACAGCAATCATGCTGCTTGTTGCCTCGTTCGTACTGTTAGCAACGAACGTGGTGGTGCCCGAAGATAACCGTCTCAGCATCGTTGGAGTAGTTCTGGCTGTTGTGCTTGGTGCCAAAGCTCTGGATCTACGTCCTTTCTACGACGCTACCGACCGGATGAAGCTTCATGTTTCATTTCTGACCATCGAGCGATTCATTTACTTGGCTGCGGTGTGGCTTGTGTTCTTGTTTTTGCGGTCGGATTTGAGCATTCGTACACTGGCGATATTGCTAACCGGATCAACGGTAATTGGACTTGGGATGCAGTTCCTTTGGGCGTCGAAGCGAGTGCGAATCGGGATTAATCGAGCAGCGATAAGACGGTCAGGACAAATATTCCGCTCGAACCTGTGGATTTGGGGCGCGCTGCTTGCGACTCTTTCGTTCGGTGGACTCAGCAAGATCGTGCTCCGGAACGTTTCAGGTGACGCCGAACTTGGCGGGTACGCGGTGGCGTGGCAGATTGTAACCGTGGGTTCGCTGCTGATGAGTCAGGTGGGACAGATCGGTAACCCGCGGCTTGCGAGATCGGTAGTCGGCGATATCAACGTCGCCGAAAGAAATCGTTTCATGTTCCGATATTTCGTTATTTCCGCGGGTGTCGGTGCTGCAGTGGGACTCCCTGCGATTTTGTTCCCAACGGCCATTCTGAGTTTGTTCCGGGAGGAATACGTTTCGGTTGCACCGGCGATGCGAATACTTGGCGGATACGTTATTGCCATCGGAATATCGCAGGTAGCGACGCAGTATTTGGTCGCAGTGCGGAAAGAAGCGACTTATCTCGTGATAATCATCGCGAGCGGGCTACTCGGGCCGGTTTTGTTCTGGGCGTTCATTCCGGAATGGGAAAGTACAGGAGCCGCAGCAGCGGTGCTCATTTCTCACAGCATTGGCATTCTGTTGTTGGTGGGAGCCGTTTACAAACACATTCGAACCAGTGGTAGCAGCGACGCGAAACGCTCCCAATGACGTATCGAGATTAGCGATGCGTTCGTTGGGGTAAAGACGTACATTTGAATGCACTGCTTTTAGATTGCGTCGAAGTTCATTAGCGCAGACTTGAAGCTCGTTCCGGATGTAACCGACTTGTTTATAACCCAGTGTCAGAAATACCTTGCCTAAGGCGCTAATTACCGGCGTAACCGGGCAGGATGGATCGTATCTCGCTGAGCTCCTGTTGGAGAAAGATTACGACGTTTGGGGACTGGTACGAGCCGGATCAACTACGACAACGGCACGAATCGATCATCTGCTGGACGAGTCGAGAGGCGATGTGCTGCAGCTGGTTGAGGGCGATCTCACCGATGATGAACGTTTAACTAGCCTAATTCACGATTTGCAGCCTGACGAGATTTACAATTTCGCCGCTCAAGCCTTCATACCGGTCGCCTACGAGCGACCCGCCTACACAGCCGATGTGAACGGCACCGGTGTGCTGAGGCTGCTGCATGCGATTAGGACTATGGAAAATCCTGCTCGCCTATATCAGGCTTCATCGTGCGAAATGTTCGGACAGGTGACCGAGGTTCCTCAGAACGAAAACACGGAATTCAGGCCAAGGAACCCGTATGCCACAGCAAAACTGCTGGCGTACTGGTCGATTCACGACTTCCGAGAGACGTACGGAACCTTCGCCTGTAATGGCATTTGCTTCAATCACGATTCTCCCAGGCGAAGCCCGAACTTCGTTACACGGAAAATAACGTTGGCAGCAGCGCGAATTAAATTGGGACAGCAAGAGAAGTTGATGCTCGGGAACATAGAGGCGCGTAAAGACTGGGGATACGCCGGAGATTACGTCGAGGCAGCATGGATGATGTTGCAGCGGGACACCCCGGACGATTTTGTACTATCGTCGGGTGAATCACACAGCGTTAGCGAATTCCTCGACGAGGTGTTCGGGCATTTGGATTTGGACTGGCATGACTACGTTGAGATAGATCCTCACTTCTACCGGCCAGTAGAAAATACGCATCTTGAGGGTGATTCGTCGAAAGCCGCCCGAATACTGGGCTGGCAACGAAAGCACTCGTTCAAAGATATTGCGAAAATGATGACAGAATCTGATCTGAAGCTTGTTTCGAGCGGAGCAATCGACGGACCAGAACTTTTGAGGACACCAATTGGCTAACGGACTTTGCCGTATCGACGGCGACCCACTTTTGGACTGTATCGATCTTGGGGATCAGTACATTTCCGACTTCGTAGCTAAGGAAGATATTTTCGCGGGAGATAAAGCTCCGCTACGAGTGGGGATTGGCCCGACGAGCGGACTCGTTCAGCTTCACGAAAGTTTTCCGCCTGAAAAGATGTTCAGACGGTACTGGTATCGCTCTGGCATTAATGAATCAATGCGGCGCGAACTGAAATCGGTTGTTGAATCGGCTTCCAGTTTTTTGAATTTGAAGGCCGGCGATACCGTTCTCGATATTGCGAGCAACGATGGCACGCTGCTATCGAACTACGATAGTTCGTTGAACCGAGTGGGTATTGACCCTTCGAATGTCGCTGGAGAATCTCCAACATATGACGAACTCGGGATAGATCTGGTCAACGATTTTTTCAGTGCTGCTAATTTCGAGAGTGTCACAAGCGCGAAGGCGAAGATCGTCACCGCAATAGCGATGTTCTATGCCCTCGAAAACCCCAACGGTTTCTTGACGGATGTACGACAAGTTATCGATGAAACTGGGGTATTGGTTCTCCAGCTGGCTTATACGCCATTGTCGCTCGAACAGAACGAGTTCGGGAATTTCACTCACGAACACCTTTGCTACTACGACTTCCGAAACCTGAACGATGTTCTCGATCGCGCGGGTTTCGAGGTGTTCGATGTTGAACTTAATGCCGTGAACGGTGGGAGCATCAGGGTTTACGCGACGGTGAAGGGCGGAACTCGTAGATTGCCTTCCCCGCTCAATCTAATAAGCATCGGCAAGACTCGAAAAGAAGCGATAGTTCAATACGAAAAGAGTCTGGGACTCCAAGGTACACAGCCATATCGTGAGTTCATGGAACGTATCGATTCTCTCAAGACTGAGACGGTGAACTGGCTCGAACAGCGTGCAGAAGCTGGCGAAACTGTCATCGGATATGGCGCGAGCACAAAGGGCAACGTGCTATTGCAGTACTACGGCATTACTCCGGAACTCCTGCCCTTTATTGCAGAACGCAGCGAAGAGAAGTGGGGGTTGTACACGGCCGGCAGCGGAATCCCGATCATTTCAGAAGACGAGATGCGTGAACGAAAGCCTGATTACCTGTTCGCACTTCCTTGGTTCTTCATCAGTTCTTTCGTAGATCGGGAGGTCGATTTGTTGGCGTCTGGTACTCGATTCGTGGTCCCACAGCCTGAACTCAGGATTGTTGGCGGGCAGTGAAAACCGCCCGGGGCGACGTCCACATTCTCGTACTCAACTACTTGGTTGGAGACGTGGATGAGATCAGTCATCTGATCGATGACGACGTCTTTTTGTCGGAGTGCCTTTCGGGAATTGATCCTGATATCGAACTCAAAAGTTCTCCCGGTAGTGCTCGTAACGTGGCATCGAAATTGCCCGTAGATACCTCGTCGCTTGGGATGTTCGGTTGGCTGAAATTTACTTCTAGGATTCACCAGATAGTGCGACTATTGACGGCGAAAATCGACCGAGATGTGACCGACGTCGTGTTCCCTGTGTTCGATGAACTAACAGCGTTGTTGTTCACGCTGATTCATCCGCGTAAACGCGTCCACTTGATCTTCCACAACAACCTTTCGCTCGAACGGAAACAAAGGCACCAACGGCTTTATCCAATATTGATGAAGGCAGTTGTGAAACGGGCAGCGAGTGCGATCGTTAGCAGCAAGCATCAGATAGGGCTGCTGAAGGAAATCGATCCCAATGTTGATGAGTCGAAAATCGTCCTGAAGCCACATCATATGATCGGCTACGACCGGGTTCGACTGCCGAGGGAATCGCGAGCGAACACAGTGTTGTTTTTGGGGCCGGTTAGCGTCCGGAAACCGGTTGAACCGATGATTGATCTGGTTAGCGCCGACAGTAAAAATAAATTCCGATACGTCATGAAGAACATGGTCGGGATAACTGACGAACAGAAGCAATTCCTAAGTGAACATCCGAACGTCGATTTCTCGACGGGATTCATGGGCGACGATGATTTCTACAAGGCAATCGGCAGCGCAGCGCTGCTCGTTTCGACCCATAACCGGCTATTCGAAGGCAAGCTCAGCGGTCCGATTTCGGATGCGATTGCTTCAGGGACTCCGCTTGTGGTAAGTCGAATGTCGCCACACGATGAGATGTTCGAAGAGTTCGGCGATATGGGCTATCTGGTCGACTATGACCAGCAAGGCTGGATTGAGCAATTACTCTCGGCCGACTACGACGCTGACTTTCCCGTATTTGAAAAGAATCTCGCTGCTTGCAGAGAAGGTTCTTCGATGGAAAATATACGAGTGATTTTCCGATCCCGCTTCGGCGGTTCTTAGACCCAGCTTACGAACGTGGCGATCTACGATCTTTGCGAGTCGCCCATGAAAATGTCTTGCCAGAGGTGCACTTGGTAGAGCCTGAAGAGCAGTCGTTCGTACTTGTCTGATGTGATCTTTGGGCCGTTTACGAAGTCTTGGAACTGCTGGCTGAAGATCGGCCATTCGAGAATCGGTGAAGTCTTTAGTTCATCGACCATCGTGTGCTTGGTCTCGGGATAGATCGGACTGGAGAATCCAAGCTTCTTACGGTTCAGAATTGTTGCGAACCTGCTGAACACACCAAGACGTTTCAGTGGGTACTTGTCTACGCCATCCCATAGCTTGAAAGTTTCGCCACGACTGAATGCGTAATCGACCAGGCGATAGTCCATGAACGGTGATCTGTTTTCGACCGAGTACTTCATTGCAATTACATCACCGTAGAGCAAGAGATTTTCGAGTCCTAGATCGTGTCGACTGATTAAGAAACGATTGAACATGTTGCGGTTCTTTTGAATGTTGCCGACCGGCTTCATAGTTACACAGGTTTCACTACTCGGGTAGTTGCTGAACAATTTTTCGTACTGGTAAACCCAGCGCATTACTTTTTTGAGTGGGGAGGGGAGAATCATTCGCAGGAAAAAGATGGTCGTGAGAGCGAATCCGGACGCACGCCAACGTCGTAGCCAGTGCATTGCTTGTCGTGGATGCCCTTTTAGAAGCGACAGAGAGACGATTAGTGGGCTGTAGGTGTCGTAACCAGCGAGAAGTTCGTCGGCACCCTGTCCGTCGAGAATCACTTTCACTTTTTCTCCGGCGATTTCATAGAGCTGGTCTACTGGAACAACGGCTGGTGAAGAGTGTCCACGTCCCAGATGCTTCACGACTCCTCGTAGTCGTTCTAGATACTTTGAACTGTCCCGATTCTGCTCGGTGACATTGAGCGATAGATCGAGCATTTTCGCTACTTGCTTCGCGTAAGGCAGTTCATCGTCGTTGCCGTGCGCCGAGAATGTGAACGCTTCGATGTCGGTATCGGGTACTCGGTATTTATCGGCGGTGGCCGAAATTATGGTGGAGTCGACTCCGCCAGAGAGCAGGAATCCGTAGGGGACGTCGGTTCGGAGCCTGATGCGAACGGCGTTATCGAATAGCTCTTCGAACTCGGCGAAACTTTCGTCGTTTGTCTTTTCGATCTTTCCTGAAGGGTAGTTCCAGTATCGGGTTAGTTCGACGTTATTCGCTGAATCTATCATGGCGTAGTGTGCCTTTGGAAAGACCTCGACGCCAGAGAAGAACGTCCGTCCGCCGCCGTCGAAGTTGCCTTCCTTCAAAAACATCTGAACAAGCTCGAAATCGACCTCGCCGTTCCAGAATTTTGCCATCTGCTGGACTTCGCTTGCGATGTAGGTCGATTCGTCGTTTTGTAGGAAATAAAGAGGTTTTTGCCCAAACCGATCACGTGAAACTACGGTCGTTCCAGTCGAAGAATCGTAGATCGCTAGCGCCCACATACCGTTGAACTTACTGAAGCATTCGCCGCCCCATTTGTGGAACGCTTTTAGAACGACTTCGGTATCGGATTCGGTGGTGAATTCGTAGCCGAGTACGACGAGTTCTTCGCGTAGCTCGATGTAGTTGAAGACCTCGCCATTAAATGTCATGGCAAGGGTTTCGAAGTGGAACGGCTGGTTTGCCTTTTCGTCGAGATCGATGATCGCTAGACGAGTGTGACCAAGATAAACATGCTCATCGGCGAAGCGTCCCATATTGTCGGGTCCACGGTGCGACGCTGTGCAAGTGGCTGTATCGAAATCCGCATCGGCGAACAGCCTGCGATTGGGATTTATTACAGCGAAGACACCACACATTCGATTACACCGTAGAACTGGCTGAAGTGATTTCGCGTTTGCGATCGGGCGAAGGGTAATTCACGAGTACGGCTCGGTATTTGCCCTTGAAAACGAAGATGCTTCCTGCTGCTGCGCCGATAACGCCAAAGTTTTTGACGAGATCGGCGAGGTCGCCGATTTTTCCGGCACCACCAAGAATCGTCATAGGAACGTTGAGGACTTCCCTGAATTTTCGCACCATGTCGATATCGTAGCCCTGCATCGTGCCCTCGGCACTGATGTTATTGATAACGATTTCGCCAGCTCCGAGCCGTTCCATTTCTTTAGCGAATTCGACCGGGTCGCCGGGTACTTGGCGTGTGCCGTTATAGATCCAGTGGCTGAGTTCGCCTTTTTTACCTTCAGTTCGGATGTCGATGACGACTACGACGCTCTGGCTGCCGATTTGTTGGGCGATTTCCGAGACGATCTGAGGATTTTCGACCGCAGCTGAGCTAAGTGATATTTTCTCGACGCCGAGACCTATTATTCGGTTGGCGTGTTCGACCGTCTTGATCCCACCGCCGTAGCAGAGTGGCATGCGACATTCGGCTGCGAGATTCGCGATGACATCGTAATCGGGTCGCTTGCCGTTGGCGCTGGCATCAATGTCGAGGACGACAAGTTCGTCGATTTCTTTTTCGTTGAAGATGCGCACTGTATTGATGGGGTCGCCGACGTACTTACCATCTTTGAACTGAACCGTTTTTACGAGCCCTGAATCACGAATTAGCAGTGACGGGATTACTCGAGGTCTGAGCATTTTCTAAAGCTCCCCAAAGTTTCTGAGAAGCTGGATGCCTGCGCCGTGACTCTTTTCCGGGTGGAACTGCACACCGTAGATATTTTCGGAGTTCACGGCACTGGTGAACTGCATGTCATAGTCGGTGGTGGCAATGGTGTCGGATTCGTTGGCGCACTCGAAATAGTAGGAATGCAGGAAGTAGAACAGCCAATCTTCGCGGTCGCCAGCGAAAAGTCCCGTCGAAGCCAACGGCTGTGTATCGTTCCAGCCCATGTGCGGTAGCTGGCGGGGCCGGCCAGATGTTTCAGTAGGGAACTTGCGAACCGTAGCATCGATCCAGCCGAGTCCGGCCATTTCGCCTTCATCGCTGGATTTGGCGAGGATTTGCATCCCGACGCACACACCGAGTAACGGAGTTTTCTTGTTCACAACGAGATCATAGAGAGTCTCACGCATGCCTGAATCGTTGAGTAGATTCATCGCACCGTCGAACGCACCTACACCCGGGAGAATGATCTTGTCGGCGTCCGAGAGTTCATCAGCGTTCGAGACGATTTTGTACGGAACCTTCAGGTTCTTGTAGATATTTGCGAACGCGCTGACATTGCCGAGTCCGTAATTGATGATCGCTATTATCGGATCACTCGTTTTTCTAGACCTACCGCCTGCATCACTTTCGTCCCGAGCGTGAACGTACCGATTTGCGATTTGTAATCACGGTACGACTTCAGCGGCGCGTCCATGTAACCGTGTAACTCGTCGGACGTAATGCCTAGCTTGGTAGCGACGTATTCGAAATCACGCTCGATAGTTGCTTCGTCGTACGGCGGCTTGGCGATTTCTTCCATAGCCTGGACTCGGTTCATCTGTCCTGAAAGTATGAGGCTTGAGAACTGAACTCGGCGCTTGTCGATGCCGAATCGTACCGGCTGCCAGTAGGCCTCGTAGAACTTGGTGAATCGTGACTCGAAGTGCTTTTGCGGGTAGTTCTGCCAGCCGTATTTATCCATTAACAACATGACGGCGTCTTGCTTGATATACGGGACGTGATTCAGTGGCTTCACAACTCGAACGCCCTTGATGTAGCGGTAGTACACCTTGTATCTGAGCACGTTCGCAAGCGGGAAGTTGTTCAACGGGCGGGTACCGAACTGCGAATGAATATCTTTGATTTGGCGTAGATCGCTGGCGTGATAGTGCCATTCGAGCGGATTTTTCACGCACTCGGTTGAGTAATTGGCGCCAGTGAGGATGTGCTTGATCCCGTACTTGGCGGCGAAGTTGTACATCGTGGCGAAGAAGGCGTGATCTTGCGGCGTATCGAGGTGGGGAACACCGGCTTTGAAGAAAGCCAGTTGGAGATCTTTCATCTCTTCCCAGTCGATCACTTCGGTGTAGAGATCTAGCTCGAGATGGTCGACGAGTTTCTCGATGTTGTTCACAGCCTCTTGCGAGTTCCAGCCGGCATCAACGTGGAAGACAAGGGGGCGAAGACCGAAGTCTTCTTTTGCCAAATGGGCGAGATAGGAGCTATCGACTCCGCCGCTGATGCCCATGATGCAGTCGAAGTCTTTGCCTACGCCTTCGTCTTTAATCTGGTCGATGGTTTCTTGGAAGTCTTTTCGAGCCTGAGCGTCGGTGCGCCAGATTGACTGGATGTTGTCGAAGAAACCGTTGCAGTGATCGCAGACGCCCTTGTCATCGAAAGAGATTTTCGAATCGGAGGTGTCCATGATGCAGTTAGTGCAAATTTGGTACGGGCGTGGGGTCATGTATTGATTGTATTGGGTGGTTCAACGTTTTCGCTCGAATTCGCACCGCAGAATTTCCTCATACGTCAGCTAGGCCGACAGTATTTTGAGAACCAATGACGTGGTGGGGTGATTCGCGCCGACGGTGTGTAGCGGATATGCTGGCTAGGTAATTTTCTTGCTGCTTTAGTGTTTTCAGTTTCGAACTGGCGGGCCGAGGCGGTGATTGAAACTGATTTGTTGATAATGGCAGGAGTTTTCTCTGCACGTGATTTCATGTAACGATTCAACTTTGGATGCAAATATAAGGAGTGACGTGACGCCGGTGCGTGTCGCTGTTCTTCAGCGGATACTTCCGTGGTATCGCCTCGAGTTATTCCGACAGCTTTCGGCTGCGAGTGGAATCGAATTACGCGTCTTTATTGGCGACGATATTCCGAACACGAAATGGCGCAGCGCTGCTGACCTGAGCGGAGTAGATGTTGTGCGGCTCCAGACCCGCTTCATTCGTTTGCGATCTCGCCTGATGCCGTGGCACAAAGGACTTCGAGACGAATTGGCGAAGTTCTGCCCTGACGTTATTTTGACTGAGGGTGAGAGCAACTTCCTGAGTTATTTGCAGGCGTTGTGGTTCAGGCGTAGCCATCGTTCGGTGAAGATGATTCACTGGGGTGGCGGAGGAATACCGGGACAGGTGAACGAGCCCGCTAGTGTTGGATCTCGCTTCAAGTTTTATATGCAAAAACAGTTCGACGGCATGTTGGTGTATTCGACGTTCTGCAAGAATTGGCTGGTTGAGGCTGGGCATGACGAAGCGAACGTTGCGGTTGCTGTGAATGTTGGTAATACGTTGCAGCATTTGTCGGCTGCAGACGGATTAGAAGAAACGCAAGGGCAGGTGCGTGAACGGTTAGGACTCGGCGATCGGTTCACCGTGTTTTACGTCGGCGCTATGGACGCGAACAAACGCCCCAGTGTGCTGCTCGATCTTGCCCGAACGACAGATTCATTGAAGTTCAATTTTGTGTTGGCAGGGGATGGTCTTGAGGTTGAACCGTTGAAGCAGCAAGCTACAGCCGAGGGATTAGATAACGTCTACGTGCTGGGGCGTGTGAGCGATGATTTGTCGTCCTATTACAAAGCATCTGATGTTGTGATAATTCCGGGACGTGGCGGAATCGTTATCTCGGAAGCGATGGCGTGGCGATTGCCGGTGGTTGTGCATGAGGCTGATGGCACTGAGCACGATCTGGTGAAAGACGGTGTGACCGGGCGGGTACTCGAATCGGGTGCGGTTGAGAGCTTCAGGGTAGTGATCGAATCGATGGAAGCCGACCGGGAAAGCACTCGTACCCTCGGAGAGAACGGTCGATCAATCCTCGAAAGCGATTTTACGGTTGAGCAGTACGCTGCCTCGGTGAAGAAGGCGATATTGGATATATCGAATCAACCCTGAGATTAGACCTAGGCCAGGCCACGATTTGGCACCTAATTAGTCTTTGGTTGCTCGTACCGTGAGGCTCCCGACCATGTTTGGAAGCCATCGCCTGTACTTCGCCCACTTTCCGTCGCCAGTCCAATCTTGCGCAGTGAAGCCAGTGTCTTCGAGCAGTTCATTCAGAGCAGATTTTGTGAACTGGTGAAAGTGCGCACCGTCCCACCCGAGAGTTCGCCATTGGTGAATTTCTCTGGTGTAGGTTCCAGTGAGCGGGACTCTGCCGAACAGCAAATCTCTGACATGCCGGAGATAAGCGGCATTTGGGACGGTGATGAATACAGATCCACCTGTTTTGCAAACACGTTTTATCTCGTCCATCACATGAAATACATCGATGACGTGTTCGAGTACGGCGATCATGATCACGGTGTCGAATTCGTTGTTGTCGAATGGGAACGTATTGTCGGCGTTCGCAGCAAGGTATGTGACTTTGCTGTCGAGGGCTGCCAGATTCTTGGATTGCTCCATTCCGGCCCGCTCAGTCGCTACTTTCGAAATATCAATCCCGACAAGTTCTTCAAACTTTTCGGCGATAGAAACGCTAAATTTTCCGATCCCACAACCGATCTCAAGTGCTTTTCCGCCTGTAGGAATATTTTCTAGTAGCCGTGCGACATCGTCGTAGGCATTCGTGCTTGCCGCGTGTGGGCGCAGTTCTGCGGGCGACCAATCCATTTCTCGGACTAGTTCGCTATAAAAAGATTCAAGATTCGGTGGTCGAGCGATTGCGATTCCAACCTTTCCCATCACACTGCGTTTAACAAAGTACCTAGTCTGAAAAAACTATTGTACAAATGGGAGACGCCGTGAAATTGGAAGTAATCTGAGTCATCGCGATATTTTCGATAGTTCATTGATTACCCTAGTGGCGATTTCATCCCAACTGGTTACATCGTTTTGCATCATTTTCTCGCCAAGTTGTGCAAGTTCCTGTTGGCGGGATTTGTCGCTCCCAAACGCGAGGATGACGTCCTTAACGCTTTCTGCACTGAACGGGTCGAAGTAGTCGGCGACTTCGCCACATGCGCCTCGTGCGAAGTCGAGATCGCTAGTTAGGATGGGTAAACCTGCCGCCATCGCTTCGACATAGGTCGTACTGAACGATTCAAGGAGTGAAGGCATGAACAGGGCATCGGCGTTTCGATAGTAACCACCGATCTGTTCATAGGGGATGTGGCTGAGATTGATGATGTTGTTTTCGAGGTTTAGCCGGGAGATCTCTGAGAGCAATTTTCCTGCATTCGGGTGCTGTTCGGCAGTGAGCGTGATGAACACGGATACGTTTTTGAGTTCATCGGCGAATTTGCTGAAAAGTTCGATTAGTATCTCAAGATTTTTATGTGGGTAGTAGCGGGCAGGGCAGAATAGTTTCAGTCTATTTTCGTGCCCATTGAACGCCGCTGGCGCAGGTTCATCGGTAGGTATTTGTCGCATCGAATCAGGAACGGACGGTCCTGCTACTACCGTCTTGCCCTGGAAGCCGTAGATTTCCCTTAGCCGATTTGCCATGACCGCTGTCTGGCAGAACACGAGCTGAGTTGCTTTTAGCTCCTTGGTGAAATGGCGTTTCAGGTATTTGTGACGAACTTTGTCTTTGAACGTTCTTGGGCCGAAGTGTGATTCCGGGTAGAGCAGTTGAGCAGCGTAGAAAACTATCGCCTGCGGGCTGGGTGGTTTGACCATGCCGAGACTGGAGTCGAGAGCAAGTATGACGTCAGGGGCGAAAGACTTGATTAGCTTTGGAGTGCGGACTCTGTCTTGCCAGATGCGTTTGGCGAAATTCACTGCGGGAAGAGCGTGGATTTCAGCATTGGGTACGCGTTCACATAGTTCTTCGTAGCCGAGTCCCTCGGGGATCAGGAACAAGTAATTGTTTTCGGGCACCACTCGTGTGATCCCATCAATCAAATAGCGGCCAACCGATAGTCCGCCTGCGGAGCGGAGTGCGTGGGCGATTACTGCTATTTTGGCTGGATTAGGCATGAGAAGTTAGCTGAACGGCGCAGATTCATCAGCGGTGCGAGCTATTCCCTGTTCAACCGTAGGAACATTACTTCCCATCAGTTTTTCGAGAAGATCGACGTTGAGAGAAGTGTTCCGAGGTCGGTCGGCGCTGAGGCCGATGTCATCCACAGTGATCGGCTTCAGTAACGACATATCGCAGTTGTTCGATTCCATCACAAGGCGAGCGAATTCGTATTTTGATATTGCGTTTCTCGAACCCAGATGTAGAAAACCGGAGTGCAGCGCCGCAAGTGCGACATCAAGAGCATCTGTGAAATCGAGGACCCCGATGGGGGAGAAGTATGAATCGGTGAATCCCGGTACCTCATTGCGTGCGAGTGCCCGAACTAGTACCCACTCAAGTAGTGATCGATTGCCAGCCGGGCTATGCCCATAGAAGTAACTGCGGATTATCAGAGCATCAGGATTGATATCTGCAACTGCCTGTTCAGTTCGAACCTTGCCAGCAGCATATGAATTCAACGGACCGGGCTCATCTGATTCTGAGTAGTTTCCAGATTTGCCATCAAACACACTATCGGTCGAGGTGAAGACGAACTTCGAGTTCAATTCGATCGCTTTTTTCGCTAGGAACACCGTGGCATCTTCATTGATAGCTTTGGCGAGATCGGGATTTATTTCGCACCATTCAACGTCGGTAGCGGCCGCGCAGTGCACGATTAGATCGGGCTTTATTCGGTCGAGCGCTACTGAAACCGAATCGTGGTCGGTCAGATCAATTTGCTCAGTCTTGGCACCTTCGAAAGAAATAGGTTTTGTCGCGTACCACCCGACGCATTTCGAGGAGGACGCGTAGTGGCGAACCAGATTGGCTCCTAGCAAGCCACTGGCTCCAGTTATAAGCACGACTGATGGGCCGTTATCCACGTTTAATCAATCCTTGACCTTGAAAGAGAGTTCGATGAAACATGTGCGGTATTGGTGTTCAGAATGATCTCACCGAGCAAGCGACCGTCCGCCCAAACAGGATAAGTTGGGGAGTCGTATCTTTTGTGGTTGAATCTAAGTCTCAACAGTATGTGACTCCCCCGTTCGCTCATGTCGATCAAATCTCGCACATATTCCTTGCTGAACGCATCGGCTTCATCTGAATCGAATCTTCGATGGGGCGTTCTTGGCACGCTGTATATTCTAGGAATTTTGTACTGGATGCACTCGTTCGGTGTATTTTCCGTTGGGGTGGACGGTGGCGCTCTGCGCCCTGAGTATGGGCATCTCGACTGGCCTAGAAATCTACAAGTCCTTGAAGTAATCAAGGATGCGTTCCAGCGTTTCGAATTGCCTTACGTGTCATCGATGGAGCTGCTTGAGACCAATCAACTGCTGGCAATTCCCGAGGTGCCAATCACGCCTCAACAGATATTACTGCTGTTCGTCAGCGTCGATTCTTACGTAATTGCCAATGCGATGCTGATGTATTCGGTCGGGTTTATCGGGCTTGTTTTGTTTATTCGAAGATTCAGACTTTCCGCGGTATCGGCGGCTCTACTATTCTCGCTTTTCATGTTCAACGGGCACGTGATATCGCATCTCGCTATTGGGCACACCATGTGGGTTGCGTACTACTTGTTGCCGTTCCTGATGTATCTGATTTTCCGAATGGTCGATCGTTCGATACCTCCCCAACTGCTCGCACTGCTTATGGGGGGAGTGTTCTTTGGCATATTGGCGCAGGGCGCACTTCATATTTTTGTTTTCGCTATGGTGTTTTCACTCGCGGTTGGGGTAATGCGGCGTAGTCACTTGATAGCGGTAATCGGCGGTGTTTTGATCGCTCTGATTCTTGATTTATTCCGATTGCTACCGTCAATCATTCACTTCGATTTTCCGGGTTTGGCGCGTTTCGATGGGTATAGCTCACCGTTCCATTACGTTGACGCTTTGCTTCTATCCCACGATTTCACTCATACGAGTTTTGGGGTGCTCAAGTGGTGGGAGTACGATTCGTTTATCGGTATCAGCGGTACTTTGCTGATGATTGGGGTGCTGGGTTACGTGCTGTACCGACGATATTTTGGGCGAGCGTTGGGCAATGGTTTTGAAAGTCTGGCGATATTGCCACCGATATTCTTTTTGTTCTTGCTGTCATTTGGCGGCGTGACAGGAGTGTTTTACGATCTAGAGTTACCGCTCGATCTGAACCGTACGGAGCGTGTGCCGAGTCGATTCTTTTTGATGGCGTTGGTACCAACGATATTTTTGACGACAGTCATAATCCAACGGCTGCTAGACCGGAGACGACGATTGTCGGTCGATCTCCCGTTGGGAGGTATTCTCGGACTAGGAGTCGTTTTATTCGAGCTTGGTCGCCATGCGTTGAAATGGCGAATAGTCGATATCGAATCGAAGGTTGTTTACCCGAGCGAACGTGGCGCTGGGGCGTTCGCTGTTGAAACGGCGAGAGATAGCTACCAGACGTCGGTTGAGATCGGGTTAGTTATCAGCGCTATAGCGATATTTGCGTGGATCATCTATTTAGCGCGGTTTACACAGATGGACCGCAGGTAGCGATTGACTACTGGCGAAAAACCAATTACAGACAGGGTCGGATCGTACTTTTAGGATCCGTTGCAGGAAGGTTGATCGGCCTCGAGTCACCGTCCTATCACATTGCCAAGGCCGGAATTGCGCACCTGACCAAATATCTTGCTGTTAGCGCGGGTGAATATGGAGTGCGGGTGAATGATGTTTCACCCGGTTTTATAGTCAAAGATGAACATCGGGCTAGGTTCGAGCAACCAGACAACGAGGAATACCGGCTGGCAGCGGCTCGGATTCACCCGGTTTCACGGGTCGGATCATCCGATGACGTGGCCGAAGCTGTATTATTTTTGGTATCGGACAAGTCTTCGTATATCACCGGACATTCGCTCAATATCGATGGCGGGACGTCCGTTCAAGAGCAATGGTTGGTTGCTACGCGTGAAACTGGCTTGTAATGTCGTTAGTGGACAATCCGAACTGTCGTTTGCAGCGAGGGGCATGGGCACACTGAAGTTAATTCATCTTCACTCTGCTGTGGATCAGTTACGATTGCCATCGTATCGGGGAGTTGAAGAATCAATAGACTAGAGGTGATCGTTTGCAGAGTACTGATTGGAACAATAAGCTCAGAAGACGGATTGTTGATCTTGTTTACACGGGGCAAGACGGTCACATACCGAGCGCGTTTTCAATAGTCGATATTATTTCAACGCTGTACCGGAATGTACTCCGTGTCGATCCAGCGAATCCTGAATGGCCAGAGCGCGACTACTTCATTCTGTCGAAGGGTCATGGCTGTGTGGCTTTGTACACAGTATTGGCAGAACGGGGATTTTTGACTGAAGACGATCTTTCGACCTTTTGCCGTAAAGGCGGAATCCTTGGTGAACACCCTGACCGTAACAAGGTCCCTGGAGTTGAGGCCTCTACCGGATCGCTAGGGCATGGATTTCCGTTTTCGGTCGGAATCGGAATTGGGCTGAAACTGAAAAACCGCTCGAACAAAATTTATACACTCCTCGGTGATGGCGAATGTCACGAAGGATCGGTATGGGAATCGGCTCACCTCGCAGCCAACCATGAACTCTCTAATCTGACCGTTGTCGTCGATTGGAACCAGTCGGGCCAGCAACTTCTACCTCTAGATAATTTGCCAGAAAAATGGCGATCGTTTGGATTCGAGACGATGGTGATTGATGGTCATTCTGAGAGCGAACTTAAATCTACTCTTGAAGCGGCGAGACTTAATGAGACCAATCGGCCGACGGCAGTGATCGCAAGGACGACGAAAGGAAAGGGCGTGCCACTGATTGAAGGGCATGGTCCGTGGCACCACAAAATCCCTTCGGAAGATGAGTACAAGCAGATAATGAAGGTGCTTTCTTGACCACCGTGATAGGCATCGACAAGCCGATCAGAGAACAGTTCGCCGACACGATGCTCCGCGTCGGGAAGCGGGACGAAGAACTTGTAGTGATGGTTGGCGATATCAGCCACGGGGTCCTGAGCCCATTTCGCGAGGAGTTTCCGGAGCGCTACTTTAACGTCGGCATTCTTGAATCAGCGATGATCAGTATGGCCGCAGGACTTTCGAGTCTGGGATTCAGACCGGTGGTTCACACGATTGCACCATTCCTACTCGAACGTGCCTTTGAGCAAATTAAATTGGATTTTTGCTATCAGGGCCTACCGGGAAATTTGGTCACTGTAGGTAGTGCGTTCGACTATTCGAACTTAGGAAGCACGCATCATTGCTACGGCGATTTCGCGATGTTGAAGACGCTTCAGAACACCGACATCTTGTTCGCAGGATCTGCGAGCGAGTTTGATGTTTTGTTCGACCAAGCATATTCAAACCATCGGCTTTCGGTCTACCGACTCCCAAGCCGATCACACGGCGTGGAAATCGACCCCAGGGACATTCGGATTGGAGAGCCTATCAAAATCAGAGAAGGCTCAGATATCACTCTCATCGCGACCGGTCCGCAACTCGCCAGCGTTGTCGGCGCGGTAGATCAGCTTGTTGCAGAGGGTTGGGATCCTGAGGTGTTGTATGTTCACTCGATACGCCCGATGGCCACGAAACTGATTCGAGAAAGTATCGGCAAAACCGGTAAATTCGTGACCGTGGAAGAGCACATGGAAGCTGGTGGTTTTGGAGATGATATTCTTCGTGTCACAAGGGATATGCCAAATATCACGTCCGCTTCAATCGCAATTCCGGGCACGTTTGTGCTCGATTATGGAACTTACGACGAGCACCTTGAAACTCTGGGTATGACACCCGATGGTGTTGTTCGGAAAGTTGCCGAGACATTCGGCCAACGCTGACCGGATCAATTTGTTAGACACCACAACTGAAAAATAGGAACGAAATTGCCTGAAATAGACCTTCTCGACAAATATCCAAAGTCCAAGCGACCGGTTGATGAGCGAGCAAGCCTGATTGCCGCCGAGCACAGGGTAGTTGCCAGGCAGTTCGGAAAAGACTTTTTCGACGGCGATAGGCTGTACGGCTACGGCGGATTCGGCTACCACCCTCGGTTCTGGACCGAGACCGTTGCGCAGTTCAAAGAGCATTACGGTCTGACTGATGACGTGTCGATTCTGGACGTTGGGTGTGCCAAGGGTTACATGCTGCACGATTTCGGATTATTGATGCCTGACGCCACGTTAAAGGGAATCGATATTTCTGAATACGCTATCGAAAACGCGATTGACGATATGAAGGTCAATGTTGAGGTCGCAGATGCAATGGACCTGCCGTTCGAGGACGATTCGTTCGACCTTGTGATCGCAATAAACTCGATCCACAACTTGCCACTTGAAGACTGCAAGACTTCCGTTCGTGAACTCCAGCGTGTGGCAAAGAAGCATGCTTTCCTAACGGTAGATGCATGGCGCAACGATGAGCAGGAAGTCCGAATGAAAAACTGGAACCTGACCGGTTTAACGATGATGCACGTCGACGATTGGGAAGTCTTGTTTGCAGAGTGCGGATACACTTACGATTACTTCTGGTTTATTCCGTGATTCACTCGTGACCGATAACCCTGTGGAGTGAATTGAACCGCAAGAATAACAAGCAATCCGGATAACAATATCGTGTCGATAGAAATCGAAGCAGCCGTACTTGTCGAGACTAATACCCCACTTGAATTGCAGACGTTAACTCACGAACCACTTACTTCAGGACAGGTACTCGTAGAGATCGCATACAGTGGTGTTTGTGGTTCCCAGCTTTTGGAAATTAAGGGATTGCGAGGTCCGGACAGGTTTCTTCCGCACCTGTTGGGTCATGAAGGTTCTGGGATTGTCGCTGAGATTGGCCCGGACGTGACTAAGGTAAAGCCAGGCGATCACGTGGTTGTTACGTGGATAGCCGGTGAGGGAATCAATTCCGGCGGGACTAGATACACAGCGAGCGATAGTCAGATTGTCAATGCCGGCCCTGTAGCAACGTTTTCGAATCGGGCAGTGGTTTCGGAGAACAGGCTATTGCCGATAGATACTCGGTTTTCGCTTCGACAAGCTGCGTTGCTGGGGTGCTGCTTACCGACAGGTGCAGGAACTGTACTCAACCTGGCGAACATAGATGCTGGTGATTCAGTGGCGATTATCGGAGTCGGAGGGGTCGGCCTCAGTGCTGTTCTGGGTGCAAAGATGGCTGGTGCAGGGGTGATCGTAGCTGTCGACAGGAATGCGGCAAATCTGGAACTTGCAATGGCGCTGGGTGCTACGCATTCACTGAATTCCGCTGAGGTTGACGCTATCAGGGCTTCAAATGAAATTGTCTCGGGAGGTCGGTTTGACGCGACCGTCGAGGCATCGGGGCGCACTGAACTCATGGAAATGGCAATCTCCCTGACCCGGGACGAAGGTATTTGCGTGATAGCGGGGAATCCAAGTGCAGGTTCGAGGATCGCAGTTGATCCGTTCGAATTGATCAAGGGAAAGCGGATCGTGGGCTCCTGGGGTGGTGGGACAGTGCCAGATCGCGATATTCCGAAGTATGTGAAAGCACAACTGGTTGGTGAGATTGATTTTTCTCCATTGATAGGCTCTGAGTACGACCTGGATCGGATCAACGATGCGATTGCCGAGCTTGAAAGCGGAACAGCCGGACGTGTGTTGCTCCGAACTAACCCATCAATTAGTGATAGTGGATCGACGTCGTGAATCCAGACGATTCGCACATTCTTCCGACAGGCTTTGGCGAAAAACAGGAGATATTTAGGAATCGATTCGTTCATCTCTACTCGGTGAAGGCCTATTTCCGCGATTTCGAGCGGGAGTACTTTATTACCGATAAAGGCAAGCGTGTAGGGGTGATGGTTTGGCGGAACGACGATATTTTGCTGGTGCGCCAGTATCGGTTCCTGATAGACGGTTTGAGTTGGGAACTTCCTGGCGGTGGCATTAATGAGGGTGAAACGCCTGAAGAGGCCGCTATGCGGGAGTGCAGCGAAGAAGCTGGGGTCGATTGCCAATCTGTGCAATCAGTGTTCCGCTACGAGCAGGGTATTGATACCACGTTGAGTCCTGCTCACATATTCGAAACCTATGATTACGACGAGGGTGATGGCGTCATCGAGAATCTAGAAACGGATAAGCGCAAGTGGGAACCGTTCAGTGAGTGCCTGCGAATGGTATTGGCCGGTGAGATTCAGGACAGCATGACGATAACGGCAGTGCTGGCAAAGAGTGCCCAGATGTCACTCGGCGATGGTTCAGGCTAGGTCAAGTCAGGCTTGTTGTCGACGAGCAGTCCGAGCAATTTAACCGAACCAGAAGGCTGCGACGTTTTGATCAGTTCTCGTCGATTTCGACCGGTGAGTTGTAGTGCCCGTGCAAGATGAGCTTCAATTTTGAACGATTGAAATTGAATCCCACAATCGCAGTGAGGAACAGGGAAATCGCCAGTGTTAGTGATCCGCCAATGATTGCGCGTGTGAGTGCGGATTGTTCGGATAATGCCAGGCTGAGAGCAGTGCCTACGGCAATCACTATTACGAGCGGGAGAAGAGCCTGTTTGGTGACCCACTTGAGATTGGGTTGAAGGTGCCCACTGGTCACCCGGCTCAACAGCCATGGGAATGCCCATGAACTAACCACTGCGGCCGGTAGCAACGTGCCCACAGCTACACCGGTGATACCCCAATGCCTGACAAGCCACAGTGATAGACCAAGGGTGGTTACTGCTTCAAATACCACGATTAGCAATTGCCATCGAAATTTGCTGAGAGCAGTGAGCGGGAAAGCCCATGCGCTGTTCCACACAAGGAGAGGAAGGTAAATGGCCAGCAGGGTCATTAGTGTCGGCGTGACAGATGATGCGATGTCGGAGCCAACCCACAACGAAATAGCATCTTTGCCCCAGAAAAACAACCACACTCCGGCACCGCCGGACAAGTTCAACACAATGGCGAGAATTTTGCGGTGGGTGCTTTCTAGCCAATGCCAATCATTCGATGCGAACGATTCTCGAATAGCGGCACCGTAGCTGGTCGTTATGGAATGGATCGCGCCAAAAGCGGTGTAAACGGTTGTGAAGGTCACTGCATACGGCACAACCGCGGCCGCTCCCAGTGATGACGCTATTACTAGATTGTCGGTCGACCACAGCACCGCGGCGAATACCTGGGCACCCGTTAAGGCAACTCCCTGAGAGGCGAGTCGCCTGAAACTTGAAAGGCGTATAGCGCTGAACTGTGGGATTATTTCCGGACGCGATTTCAGCATGGAGATGACGTTGGCGGTCATTACCATTATTGGGACGAAAAACACCGATAAAGCCAGTATTTCTATTCGGACACCGAGTTTGATCCCGACAACTAATCCCGAGAAGGCGAGGAATGCCCCACCGATATTCCAGATATTATTTTTGTATTCCTTCTGTAGCCCCGATCTAACGCTGAGAAAAATCCCGACCACCGTGCCGATTACCATCGACCAGAGCAGTAGAAGCAATACGCGGCGGATCATCGTGGAGTGCTCGGGTGTCGACAGTCCAAATAGGTCGGTGACTGAAAACACGAACACCGCTGTTGTGAGAAGGGTGCCCAGCAACAGGACTAAACCTGTCATTGGGAAAAACGCACTGGATACCAGTTCGTTGATTTTGTGTCGCTGATCGGTACCAACGGAATGGGCGATCAAGAACACCAGGGCGTATCCGATCCCCAGGCCCATCGTCTGGAGGTAGCCATTGAAACCTCGTACAGTGGCCCATACGCCGAACATCTCATCCCCAAGATAACTGATTAACAGCGGGACAGAGATCATTGTGTAACCGAGCGACAGGAACCGCCCGATATTGCCGGTAATGATGCCTTTTATCGCACGTTTGTGCCGTTCTCGTGCTGTTGATTCGTTTATTGGAAGCGTAAGAACCTCACGATGCTTGGTTCGTCCCGTATTAAACGTTGGAGCGAGCCAAAGCCTGCCAGCAAATTGGTGGTGTCCATTATGTTAGGCGCGGTCAACGAGAGTGGCGAACAAGCAGGAGGCGTTGCAGTGCGGCCCCTGGTAGATTCAAGTAGCCAGGCGATGGATCAAACAGTGGAGGGTGCTCCTGCTTTTTCGTACAAATCGCGCAAACGAAGGGCGTGAGTTTCCAGGGAGAGACTTTCCTGAGCTCGGGCTACACCTTTGGCTAATTCGTCATATTTTTGGGAAGCCAGAATTGTACTCAGCTGTGGTAACTGATTTTCTTTGATGACCAAACCGGCTCCATATTTTTCGATTATTCGCGCCGTTTCAGTTGAGTGTTCGGTGACAATTGTGGGGAGACCCGCTTCTATGTAAGTGAATACTTTTGAGCTAAGGCCACCAGATTCTCGGTGCATGCGGACGAAATCGAATTCTTCTATTTCCTCCAACGTATACATGAGCGAGGCGTAGTCGTACTGGCTGAGTTCCTGTGCAGTTTTACCCGGAGCGATCGGATCATGGTAGTGGAATAGCGGGTTCTTCGAAGCGATATCTACATATTCACGCAGGTATTTCCGCAGACCCGCAGGTTCGAATTGTGGCGAAGGGTAAACGTGCAAATGTAGCCCCTGGCCGGTGATCTTCTTTATTAGAGAATGGAATTGAAGATCGCCATTGTGTTTTCTTTGTAGATTTGAAGGTTCGACTGTACCGGCATAGACAATGTGTATGCCGTCGTTCTTCAGTTGGCGCTTACTTGGGCTAATGCAGTCATTTTTTGACGGGTAATTGTGAAACTCAATTGTTGGGGCAGGTTTTTCAATTCCACTAATCAATCGATCAGTAATCGACATTTGGTAGTTGAAAATAGTGACGCCGTCAGTGTGCTTGTACGGGAATTGTTGCATGAATTCGTCAAGGTTGAACTCGGGCATACCACCCCGATCATCGTAATGCTGTGCGGTAGGTTTGGCGTTGCTGGGTACGTCCATAACCTGAGACACGACAGGAGCATTTCCCATCGTTTTCGCGAGGGCTGGAAATGGGTAGAAGCTACTCGATCCTTGAGCATGGATGATCCATGGTCGCAATTCGATTAGCGTCGCACACAGGTCGTAGAACGAGGGATAGACCCAAACGACGTCAAAGTGCTCCTCCATTACCGGGCGGAGCGTAGGGTGGAACATCAGAAGTGCAGTTTTGTAGTTGCCTTTCCGACGCAGGTAATCGCTTGCTTTTATGAAGTCGTGGGTGGTGTGTCTGGCAACGAAAAGTATAACTTTCTCGTTGTCGGCACTATTGACGAAACGAATGAAGTTACGGCGGCTGAGAATAGGACCTCTCGTATCGAGTCGTCGAAGCACGTATTTTCTAACCAAGCGACGTAAGCGGAGTTTTTGACGCACGATAAACTGGAACTCGATTTTATTTACCAGTGTTGAATAAGCATCTGGGTCAAGTTTCTGAATGGAATCAAGGCGATGTTTGATTATTTCTTCCGTCGGTGATAGACGTGTTTTGATTGCCGAGAGAATTCTAATGTTCATTTATTTGAGTACAGGTGCTAGTGATTTACTGCTTATTTCAACTAGCATGGCAACATGCAAGAACTGAAACCATTTATCTTGTTGCCGAATTGAGTTCGTCGGACAGGAGGTACACTTTCAATATAAATGCTATGACGATACTTTAGGTCAATCCTACGCCAAGTTATTTTTCTCAAAATTGATTTCCTGTTGCAAGTTGCTTAGAGCTGACTCTGTTGTCATATGCTCATGTAGGGACCGGAGCGCTTCATTGGTATCAGTGAAGCGCAATAGTGGTTTTCGACGTCAGCGTGTTTTGAAATTTGCACAGATGAGAACGAGAATAATCATTTACGCCTTAATGGCGCGTAGGCCTTCGCCTTCTGTGAGTCCTTCTGGTACCTCTTTGCATACGACGATGTTTGTCGCACCGGTGTCGGGAAGGGCGTTCATTAGCTGTTGACTGCTATCGAAACGGCAAATCTTGCTGGGATGACTTTCGACAGGAAAGTAGCAGGAGAACCCTCTGTCATCCAGATACTCGATCAGAATCTCGACCTCAGTGTTCGCAGCAGCGAGTACTTCAGGGTTGAACTCAATAAATAGAATAAGGTCTGGGTTTTCGGAAAAAATCCGATCCATTCCTTTTAATGCTTGTAATTCATGACCTTCAACATCGATTTTGATCAAGTCGACCGTGGTCGAAGTTATCAGGTCGTCTAATGTTGACGCCGTCACTTCTGTCGATTCTCGAGTAAGCGTATGCAGCGAGTTTGAGATGTGATCCTCACCTATATGCATCGTCAACGTGGCAGGCTCATCAGAAACTGCGAAGTTCAATGCGGTGACATTCGAGTGTTTGAGTCCACGTATCGATTTCTGCAGTTTTTGATACGACGGCTGAAAGGGTTCTATCGAGAAGACTTGACCAGAAGGCCCGACCTTGTGACTCGCAATAAACGAGTAATCACCGACGAATGCACCCACATCGATGACTGTCATTCCTGGGCGCAACATGGAATTCCATGTGAGCAGTGATTCATCGCCTCGTAACTATGCTGCGATAAGTCGTGCCCGGCGGCTTTGTTTCAGTAGAGTACGCACTTTAGGTGGGATGATGCGAATGATTTTCAAGAGCGTTCCGAAGAATGGGTACGAGATGGATGTTTTTATACTCGGTGTATTCGAGTTGTTTTGTCATTTTCAGATATCAATTGTTTCAGCATATTTTAGTAACGTGAACGTTACGTACTAGGACCTGACGGCTAGTTCTAATATCGAGTTAGTTGTTCATAAATTTCCATTGCTTGAGCTGATACTGCCGGGTGAGTGAATTTGTTGGCCACACTAAAAAATCCATCTGTCTCCACCGCTGGACTATTCCTCGCCATCGGACTGTACGTGGTAGCGTTCCTAGCGGGTGAATCAAAGGAAGTACAGTGCTCATATTATTGAGTAAATACTTCTTGCCCGGACCAAATATGGTGTCAGCTCTAAATCCTGTTTGGTAGCGTTCGGATTATTTTAGATAGGGCCTGGTCTGAGTTGTGAATTGATAACCAAATAGTTTTAACGTTCAACGCTTCTCGTTCATACTGGTCCATGTTGTTGATGATTTCGCGAACTGACTCACTGAGACTGGAAGAGTTGCCAACATTGAAAGAAATACCGCCTCCTCCGATTTTCGCGAGTTCACTCGACATCCATGTCTTGTTAGGAACGACGACGACTTTCCCGAGTGCCAGCGCTTCTGCGAACATTCCTGAACTTTGGTAACGATACGATTCTGCCCGGTAGGGGTGGAGCATTATGTCGGATCGGGCAATTGTCAAAAAATATTCTTCGGTCGTTAGCGGAATTGGCAATAATTTGAGGTGCTCGCTTTCAAGTTCGATCTGATTCAAACGTTTCAGGGTTGAATCAAGCACTTCCGAGTCGGCTCCGATTACTGGCCTAGAGGTTTGGATGATGAATTGGAGTTGGTCGGGGTAATCCAACAATAAATCTTCAATAAGATCGGGAATCATATCGATTCCCTTTCCTAGTCTGGCATCACCAAGCATTGATATGGTTAGTTGCTCGTTGCTCGCGACGTCAATGATTCCTGTGATCGTGTCGCGCTCAATTGGTATCGGCAAGACGGTAATCGGATAACTCGTAATTGTCGAATATTCATCCTTCAACTCATTTGTGTCGACGCATATTTGAAGCCAACGAGTTGCCCTGAAAATTTTAGCGAGGTTAAAAAAAAGAGATGTCAACGTCCGTACAGCGGGGCGATGAATTTTCATCGTGTCTCGTAGTACCAACGATACGATTGGCATATTTTTTCGCCGCCAGCGAAACCCAAATGCGAATAGTAGACCGAACAAAACCGGTAGTGAAACTGTGGGCATCAGAACCAAATCGGTGTTCCCTAAGGTTTGTTGTCGACTCAAACGCTTGAGGTCACCGGCGTGAACGAGCGCTGTTTTCATCATCCGTAACGGCGTAGGGAGATTCGAGTCGGTCATGTCGTACGTCTGCAGCCGAAAATATGGAAGAATTTCAGTAGAAGAAGTACCGGTGAAACTTTGGTTTCCGACTAGTATTGGCTTGATGCCGGCTTTGGCAGCGGCATTTCCGATTGCGCGAGCATACTCATAATAGTGACCGCTAAAACCGCTTAATGATGGATCGGCGACAATCAAACGCTTGATCGTGGTGTCGAGGTTCACTGGGTTGTTGATCGCTGTTTGTTGCGTGTGCGGCATGGTAGTAAAAATTCACTGGTGTGAGGTTTACCGGACCTTGGGTAATTTTAGCGAACCGGATTAGTTTATTTGTTTTTACGAGTTGGTGATGGTTTCGTAAATATGATGGTATCGTCCAACTACATTTACCGCTGAGTATTTTGCGGCCTCAATAAGTCCTGCTTCCGACATTCGTAGGAGTTTGTCTGGGTCACTAAGCAAGTTCTGTATCTGGAGTGTGAGACCGGTGACATTTGATGGTTCTCCAAAGTATACGATGGCATCGCCGCCAACTTCTTGAAACACCCGGATCGAACTAGCGATTACCGGTAATCCGATCGCCATCGCTTCAATAATTGGAATCCCGAAGCCTTCGTAGTGTGATGGAATTAATAGAAGTGCCGCTTTCTTGTAAAGATTCACTAATTCTTTGTCAGTCAAATCGTGAACGACGTCGATACGATTGCCCATCTCGAAATTTGTGATCGATTGCATTGTCTCGTCGTACGCGTCACCTTTAGCCCCGGCGATGATCAGCTTTATATTAGGGTATTGGTTGGCAATTTTTGAGAACGCCTCCACGGCAGTAATAGTGTTTTTACGGCGAGATATTGTGCCTACCACTATCAACAGTTCTGGAGATCGATGTGAGACTCGTTCCTGATTGAAAATCGGTTTAACTATGTTCGGACACACGAATACCTTTTCTGGAGTTAATCCTAAAAGGTCAACCAATTCTTCGCGAGTGTCTGGAGTCAAGACTACAACGCCGTCCGCTGATTTGATCCCATATTCAACGATCTTCCTCATTACTCTAAAGATGTTCTTGTTGATAGGTACTAAGTGCGGACTCGTCCATCCAATCAGGTCATGAACCGTTACGACGTACTTCGTCGTAGGGGGGGTCCAGATGGGCGAATAAAAATTTGTGTAGTGAACGACGTCAACGTTTCCGATGCAATGGGCCAACGGAGAAAAAAGTTGTAGTTTGGTGAGGTAAGCAATCCGTGAAATAGTTTTAGAGTGCCTAATAGGAGGAAACGGACGTGCGGTGGTTATTTCAAATTGCCGATCGGTTTTGGTACTTCTCGGCTGATCGCGTAGTGCTTTTACTAGCGACCTACTGTACTCGCCGATTCCACCGACAGACTGTATCGTCAATCCATCGTCTATTAACACTCGCGTAGATTTCATTGTGACCTGCTTCACTCTCCCAGATGGATTGTTTTGGACAAATTTCTCGGTACGTTAATGATTGGTGCGGGAAAGCCTGACTGAATAGAAATCGAGATGTTTAGCAATTATATTTTGCCAGCTTCTCTCAGATTGAAGTCGCGCCAGATTCGTTTTATATTCTGCCAATTCTGTATCAGGAAGCTTGAGGAACTGATCAATTGCCAATGCAAGTGCTGCTGGATTTTCAGTTTCGAATGTAAGCCCGAGCTGTTTTGATGAGACAACCGACCCTAAATCTGCTGAATTGCTGGCTATCACGGGCAATCCATATGTGGCCGCTTGTGACAACACACCACTCGCTCCGATGTATTCACGTCGGTACGAAAGCACTAATGCGTCAGAGGCTGCGAAATAGCTTTCGACTAGTTCGTTAGGGATGTAGCGGTTGTGCCATTCGAAACGGTGTTCACTATCGTTTTCAATTATCAGACGTTCTAGGGCTAAATCAGTTCCGACTTCGGTCTCTTGGCCCGCAATTAAAAATGTTACTTGCATTGGCAGTTTGGGCGACGCGACTACGACAGTGTCGATGGCTTTTTGAAGAATGGGGCGGTGGCCGAATATTAGGAAAATCGGGTTGTTGTGGATGATACCTAGTCGCTCACGCGCCTGACTGCGAGTGATGTATTCAATTTCATCTGCAGACCAGATTGGGTGGGGGATTACATGGACCGTCCCGTTTCGGAGCCTAGCTGTTGATTCTAGATTTTCAGCAGCTTGTGAAGTTTCGGCGTCAATGTGGATGTTACCGGCTGTGAGTTTCCATAACACTCTCCTCAGTAATTGGTAAGTGAGCATGACTGGGTTACCACCCATCGCACCCATTTCGTATCCGCGATAGGTGAAAAAAAGGTTCTTTGGACGTCCAAATCTGACGTTGACTAGACAGAGCGAAATTAGCTCACCATCTATTACGTGAATCGCGTCAATTCGCTCGTTTTTTGCGTATTTTAAAGCGAGTGCAAGGGTCTTGATATTTGATCTCAATGTGGCAGTTTTTCGTAAGAAGAAATTCTTGCCTTGAACACGCCCTACTACCATCGTGGCATCGGGTGAAAACGCTCGAATATGTTTCCACGGGATGTTGTCGTCGGAACGAGTTACAAGCCCTGACGCAGTTGCGATTACAACTTCATTCCCTGCATTTTGGAGTGCTACCGAGTATTGGTATGCAAATTCACTCGGCCCAGGGGCCATTCCATGAGGCTGCACCACTAGAATTTTCAAGTTTGTTCGGCTTGCTCAGATAATGATGATTTTGCGAAAAGGCCACCTGAAATTCCCAACCCTAACCACAAATATGGTGTTGCTAGTGATCCAAATGTAGCGACGGATCCTAATGCCAAAGTTGTGATTATGAGTATTGCCGCTCGTGCAAGGGTTGATTCTTGCGAGTGTTGATAAAGGTGTTTTCTCATGTCCAAAATTGCGGCGACCACGACCCACCCTAGCAACAAAATGCCGATTAGTCCGATCTCAGCAGCAACTTTGCCAGCTAGCGTCTTGAGCGTAGCATTTTTTCCTGCTTGCACATTCGGGAAAGTCTCTAGAGCCTGAGGTGAAAGAATTTCTCTCATGTGAAATGGCGAGCCGCCAAGTCCGTATCCAATGAATCCTCGAACCGACTGTAAATTTTTCAAGGGTTCGACCGTTGAATATACTTTAGAGGCAAACGATCCGGTTTTTTTGCCAGTAATTGCAGTCAGTATAAGAAATGGATCCGAAATCCCAAGGGGCGCACCTATATCACGAACCCATTTCGGTGACACTCGAGGTGAAATTGGTGTGGCTTGTGAATTGCTCAATTGCCTCTGATCGTACGTGAATGATTCCGTTTCTCTGATTACTTCGATCAGATAGTTACCGGGTGTGAGGGCCAGAGCAATGTAAACGGCGAAGGGCAACATCCCAACTAAAGTGACCGCAGGCCATCTCCATTTTCGCGGGATTACAAAGAGAGAACTTGCTGCGACGATGATGAGCAGAAAGTATCCCACTCCAGAGAAAGTGAGGAGTATTAGCGTCACAGATGCAACAAAACCGAGTATCCCGGCCAGAGATCTCGAACGACGGTCGGAGAATATCAATCCGACTGACAGAGGGATCACTACTGCCGCCAGATAACCGGAGAACGCTGCAGGTTCCGGAGAAATACCAGTAACGCGCGGCATGTTGATATCTGTGCCGACAATATATTCACGCACGAAGTGGTTTATAGGCGAGAATAATTCTCCGATCCTATAGTCTGCGCCTTGTTGAATGGCTGCCAAAAGCAGGGCAGGGATTCCGCCAAGCAGAAGCCAGAAGGCCATTTTGCCCGCGCTGCTTGAAATAACCAATTCACGAACGAGGAAGAATACTGCCCCTCCCGCCAAAATGGCCAGCATTTGACGGGTATACGACAGGAATCGATCTGCACCGAAATCTCCAAAGGTGATATCGGCTAGCGAGAGTAATAATCCGTGCACAATCGTATAAGCAAAGAACCAGGTCAGCGCGGTGAGTAATCGAGATTTAACCCTGACCTGGACGGTAAATACTAGGACTACAAGGCTGACCAGCGTGAATGCTGGCGAGATCGACACTGTCCCGGGTAGATTTAGCTTATCTATTGATAACAAGATGCCGGATACTAATAGCACCGCAACTTCCCAGCGGATAATCAGATCTGAGAAAATCTGACGTGATCCAGCGATCTTTGCGATCATCAGGGGACGTAGGTTATTTAACAATAGACTCCATTATCTATCAGGTTAGTAAACTTCTGAAGTTGACCTATCTTACCGATTGACTGTACTGATTGGGGCACATGCATTGATCTCGACTACGATGTTGACATCGAACTTGGCCAATAACAGCCGTGAACCTTGAAAATTACCAATGAATGATTAAATTTCGCAAAAAAGTGTTTTCCCGTCGACGTTCCCTGTCACTTTTAGGAATCTTTGCGGGGGTCTGGTTGTTTACTGTAATAACAACGGGCTTTGCGGCGTTATGGGCGATTGACCGATACGAAATCGAGTCTCAAATCGACTATCTTAGAAATGGAATTGAGATAGAAACAGTCATCGGATCCGGAGGTTCAGTCGATGACGATGATTTTAGCATTCACCAACTCTCGTGGTCGATGGAACGCGTAAATCGTCAGTTGTGGTTTATACGTATCAATGCCCGATTGATCGGGTGGGTGCCGTTCATCGGGTCTAATTTTCGTGCGGGTATAGATCTGTTTGATCAAGGTCACGCGATGGTGAAAAGCTCGGAAGAATTATTTCTTGCATTTGATGCACTTGCCGGGGTCGATTCGAAGTCTATTTCGTTTAGAACATTTCGGAACGTCGGGGAGTTTGAGCAGTTGGTACTTTCAGTAGGAAATGCGCGAGACCACTTAGCAAAATCAATCGAGCAACTCAATACCGCACCGGATTACTCAGGATCGGAACCACCGCTGATTATCGGCCCATTGCGATCTCAAATGCGAAACAATGGGGAATATTACGATCAGTTGAAAGAAATCACGACTTGGTCGTATGTGGTGATGAGTGGATTAGAATCTGTCATGGTTAATTCCACTGGGATGGTCAGCGTCGTTGGCTCACTTAGTTCACGTGAAGGAGGCTCGGTGCCTGATTCGGGTATTGTGACATTGGCATACGAACAATTTCTTGCCGGGGTGGAACAGGCTGATGGGTACTTTAATACGGCGTCTGAATCTATGCCGTCCTTACTCGACAGGTCAGCGTATTCGGGCGATATAGAAGCCGGGTTTAGAATTTTCCACGCACTGAGAACGCCATTGGAAAATTCAATTGAACTGGTGTTGGCAGCTTCTAGGATAGCGGATATTTACTACTCACCCGACACTGGAAGGTTGACCGAGGGTCTACTAATTCGAACCGTCGCGTCAGAATTGAGTGGACTGGAGCAGTTCCTCAATCATGAGTATGAACTTTTGGTCGAATTCAGATCGGTGTTAAATGAAGAAGGCACCACCATGTCAGATTCCCGCCAGGCGTTAGTCAGCGACTTTGATCAAAGGTTGTCTGAAGCCCTCTCTGTATGGGCAACTGTAGGAGCGTTTGCTGGCGACGTTGAGAAGCTTGTTGGCACAGGGAGTAATGCGAGATATTTGCTTCTTGGGGCTAACTCCGACGAAATTCGAGCAAGCGGCGGCTTCATTTCGAATGTCTGGGTTCTTGAATTCGCAGACGGGGCCTTGGTAGACCCCGAACCGTTCGATGTCGTCGGTCTAGATAACCTTGATATTTTGGATCAGTACTCACCAGCTGATCCTGCGCTCCAGATACATATGAGCGCTCCCGTGATTTTAATGCGTGATGTCTCATGGGATCCGCACTTTCCAGAGGTCGCGTCAGAGGCGGTTAGGATATTTGAACTCAGCGGTGGCGACGCTGAGTTCCAGGGTGTGATTGTGCTGAACCAGAACGTGTTCGCCTCGCTCATGGTTGTTCTAGGCGAATCTAGGTCTGACGAAGGTGGAATTACCTTTAGCATGGCCCTCGAATCACTGAAAACGGGAACTGACGTGTTTGGAAGAAGCTTCGTTGATGAGGTGATTACCGATTTTGTAAGTGATCTGGGTGACACTGCCGACAGCGAAACGATCGTGGAGCTTGCAAAATCGATCGCAGCATCGTTTCGATCCCGCAATATACAAATGTTTCTGATCAACGAGAAACTTCAACAACGGTTGGAGTTTCTCGGTATTGCAGGCACGATGCCCGTCACAAGCCAAGATAGGTTCTATGTGGTCGACTCCAACGTGGGCTGGAGTAAATCTAATCAGTTTGTGACACGCTCGACTGATTACAGTATCGATCTTGCTCAGCCTGAACCGAAGGTCGATATTTTGATCAATTATCAACATGGTGGTAGTAGAAAATCGCAGGAAATCGATCTTGTTAAAAAGTCAGAGTTTGCAAATGAAGTGATGAGCTGGAACTTCTACGGAGAAGACATCACATTACAAACAACGAATGATGATCTGTGCGGAGATCAGTTTCAGTTCGACGTCCTGGATTATGAGCAACTCGGGAATAGGTGCTACTGGAACTTTGTTCGTGTTTATGTTCCGGACGGCAGTGTATTCGATGAGCTACCGTATCTTCCAATGCCACTCAAGTCTGTGGCTGTGCAAACAGGTCGAGCTCGAGAAGGCGAAGATTCGAGCTCGGTCATTTATGGTAATGAAGGCGTCTACGCAACGGGACTTATGAAAGTCCCCGCTGGCGAAACTATCGAGCTCCGGTATAAATATTCCCCTCCTGGATCAATCGTCCAACATGAGGACGGCTTATTTACGTATTCACTACTGTTGTCGCCTCAACCAGGAATTATTGACGAAAAAATTCTGATAAATGTATCGCTTCCTGATACAGCCTCGATTACTTATTCTTCTCACCCGCTGGTGACGACGATCAACGGTACTATGAAAGCCGATTTAACTCTTAGTGAGACAATTGAATTCGTGGTTAAGTACGTGCTTTTAGGTAGCTAAACGTGATCTCGATTAAGCTGTGGAACAAAGCACTAAAAAATAACTCGCACGATTCAGTGCTAAATATCGGCGAATATGAACAATAGAAGATCACCAATATTTCTTGTTATCGCAATTTTCGTTGTGTTGACAGTTTCGGGGTGTTCTCAAAATTCAACTGAAACGGTCGTTGGTCCTTCAATAACTCCCGACGGGCAATTGGTTGATGGTGACGTATCGACCGTGGGTAATACTCCTGAACCGCAGATTACTCCTACAGTTGAGAGTTCAACCCCGCGTGCCTCGGCCATCACCCCGGTAGCGACAATAGCGACGGTACTACCGAGTATTACAGCTCGGCCAGAGGTGTCACCGACAGTTATTCCAATGCCAGTTGCTGTCATTCCAACAGCAATAGTAATTGCGACGATTGAGGTAACACGTGTACCAATAAATCCTACGATGATTCCGCCAACCTCTGTGTCGCCACCGATAGTTACTCCGACATCGACGTTTGTTGCAACTCTGTCCCCGACGGTCACACCGACATTGGTGGTAGCTCTGACATCCACACCTACACCGACCGCTGTACCAATTCTCGTAGCTACGCCACCGCCGACATCCACACCACAACCTATACCAGATGATCGTTTCGGAGTGATCGCTCTAGGCGATGCGACCTATCAGATTACGCAGCTGGGAGTGGACTGGTATATCGATTATTCGCCAGTTTCAAAACCTATTCCCGTAGGCAAGCATAAGATTTCATTTATCGAAGTCACACCATCGAAGGGTTTGTACTCGCCGAAGGAAATTGAGACGTGGGCAACGAACTCTCCAGGAGCCGTCTGGACAATCGGTGGAGAGGTGAATGTGCGGACAAATGATTTCATTTTGCCGGTGGATTATGTCGGTGTGTTCGATTACTATTATGAACAGATTAAAGCTGTTGATCCGACTGCAAAAATTTCAGGACCAAGCATCCTGAATTGGGATTTCACATGCCGAGGATGTGGTGGGTACCAGTCTGGTCAGGACTGGTTTACAAGTTTCATAGATGCCTACTCGGTAGCCCATGATGGGGCGTCGCCACCGGCAGATATATGGGCAATCGATGCTTACCCATTGGATTGGATCACTTTACCAATGACTGATTGGAACATCGTTGCCAATCAGATTCAAGGCTATAGAAGCTATCTATCGAACTCCGTACCTGGGCATGCCACTACCCCGATATATGTGAACGAAGTCGCATCTCATTGGGGATTTAGTGGACTCGAATTCATCGATGGCGAAATTTCGATTCCGGCAGGTCAATCATTCACTGAAGATTTTCTTTGGGATGAAATGGAGCAATATCTCATTAATTTGTTTGATTGGCTAAAGGACAACGGGCCGTCACTCAACGTCGAACGCTGGTTTCTTTACGCTACACATGTTGATCTCCCGACGACAGTCAGATCTTCATACGCAGGTATCGAGCTTTTTGACGGGTTTCATGCCGGAGCGAATCTGAATCGCCTCGGACTCTTGTACCGAGACTATGCCATGGGTGTTAGATGATGTTTCCCACCCGATTGATCATTTCTTTGTTAACGCTGGCGTTGATAGTTGGTTGCAATGACGACAACTCTCAAACCGATTCGACCGGTACTGCTTTTTCCACCACAACTGAGGCATCGTCGGCTACTGAGCGTCCGGAGCCATCGCCAACGGCATCGGTTACTGAACGACCGGAGCCAGTACCTACAGTTGCGATTGTTACTGCTACCCAAATTCCGACACCAGTTTTGCCGAACAGCGAAGTTTTCGATGCTGCTACGGTAATGGGGCGGATAATTATCGATCTCCCCATCGAACCGTATGATGGATCGACATTGGCGATAGCGCAGTGTCGACTTGGTGGTGCCGCCATCGTACCCGAGGGTATCATTCTGGGTACCGTTCCATTGCCAACACCTGCACCTGCCGCAAATTCTGTTTCAATGCCAAATATAGGTGCCAACAGGTTATTGATTGAACAATACATCAAGACCATTTACCCGAGTTTGGTAACTGCCGTGGATTGGGCGACAGTTATTGATGATGTTGATTTTGAGGTGTTGAAAAGCGGACAGATATTGAGCTTGATCCGCATGGAGTCGAGTCGAATGAGCGGTGTTTGTGATGCTTTGGCACTAATTAGTCCACCCACGGAAGTTGAGATTTTTCACGCTGATTTTTCTGAAGCGCTGCTCAGCAGGTATTCTGATCTCAATGTCGGGCGGGATTTAGCAGTAGCAGCAGGTACCGAGATCACCCAAATCTCTTCGTCTCTGAGCAATTCATCGACAGCAATTAAAAAGCTCGATCGGGAACTTGAAGAATTAGCAATTAATTCAGGGTTGAATTACCCTCCTTTGCTCGCAGGGGTGACGCTGAAGAGTGCGGGGTTAGAAGTTGAATTAGTAGTTCCTCCTGGGTGGCAAGTATCAGGTGTTTTTCACAATGTTTCATTGTTAGCACCGCCTAGATTGCAAGGAGGCGGACTACGAGATGTGGGACTGCAATTCGATGCCAGTGGTTCCGAATTTGTATACTCAAGACTCAGAAACCCGTCTGGTTATGGTGATCAGGATATTATTGATAGAGTTGCTCGCCTTATGAATTCTTACGGGGAGCTACAATCAACCGCCGGTTTCGATTTTGCTTCGAGGGACGGATATGTACTTGAATTAATTGAGGGATCTCAAAATATCCGTACCACGGTTTGGGTTGTTTCAATTGATGGATGGTCGAGGATTTTTCGTGTGTCATGTCCTGAGGATGTTCACGAATTTTGCGTTGAGGACATCATTCCGATGATTGACTCAGCGAAATTTTCTGGATAATACCGACCAAAGACAAGTTGGTGATTCAACAATGGGTCTGCCGGTGGTAGAAATATAATGCGGCTCGTTTTTTTTACCTGAAAGTAATCATTGTCAGATAGTTTCTACGCACTAGTTATTTGTGGTGGTCGCGGCGAACGATTACGACCGCTCACCGACGATCGACCAACGCCTATGGTCGAAATCGATGGAACGCCGATCATCAGTTACCAAGTCGACTGGATGCGTGCCCAAGGTGTCACTGACGTGGTTTTTTTGACTGGTTTTATGGGTGGAGCAATTCAGGATTATTTCGGCACAGGTTCCGAACACGGAATCGTCCGCACTATTCAAATGAAGCGAGTCCTTTGGGGCGGGGAGGCGCTTTGAAACAAGGTCTCTCGCAAGTGCCTGAAAGCGTTAAAAATATATTAGTGACAAAGGGCGATGTGATTACCACTCAGCCACTCGAGCCGTTAATCAAATTTCACCAAGAATCTGAAGCTACCGGGACAGTAATGCTGACCCCGTATCCGAACCAATATGGGGTGGTCGAATCTAATGAAAAAGGAGTTGTGACAAATTTCTCGAAAAAGGGCAAACTGCCATTTTGGATCAACGCCGGTATTTATATATTTGCCCGAGATATCGAATCGTTGTTGCCGGACGTCGGCGATCATGAAGTTACAACGTTTCAGGATCTGGTCAAACGAGCCAGGCTAGCGGCATACTGATCAGATACGACATGGATCAGTATAGATAGCCTCAAAGACCTGAGTGATGCCACTGAAAAAATGAAAAATGGCTTCTTTGAACCGGCTCGATGATTATTTTAACTGGTTCCGAATCCATGATCGAGGCAAGCAGGATTGATTCCCTGATCGATCTCCCTGAACAATAATCTTGCGAAGAAAATGTTGAGATGCCAACGATTTTCAACGCAAGTCCAGCTACACCGCAATACGGAGATTTCCGCGATCGTAACTAAAACTGCATTAGTGACTGGTGCCGCCGGATTTATTGGATCTCACCTATGCGATCGGTTGCTTGCTGACGGATATAGCGTGACGGGCATCGACGATCTGTCTTCAGGTAGGCGTGAGAATTTGTCTGCCAATTTCGATTTGCGTGTGATGGATATTCGTTCTGGCGAAATTCATGAAGTAATCGCAGACGTTCGGCCTGATTTTGTATTTCACTTGGCGGCGCAGATAAGCGTTTCGATTTCAGCCCGCGAGCCACGACTTGATGCTGACGTTAATGTCGGGGGAGCGCTCAATCTTCTTGAAGGAATCCGAGCGCTAGACTATAAATCTGTAAAGGTTGTCTACATCACATCCGGTGGGACCGCGTACGGCGAGCCTGCAGTTGTGCCAGCCGATGAATCTACTCCAGTGCATCCGTTATCGCCATATGGCGCTTCAAAATATGCGGTCGAAATGTACTTGCCTATATATGAACGATTGTGTGATCTGGAGTACTCAATTATCCGGCTTGCCAACGTTTATGGACCTCGACAGGATCCGCATGGTGAGGCTGGGGTCGTTGCGATATTTAGCGAAGCGATGCTTGTCGGAAAGCCGCTGACAGTGTTCGGAGACGGGACTGACGAGCGAGATTACGTTTACGTTGGGGATGTTGTTGAGGCGATATCTCTGGCTGCTGTAAATTCTGCGACTGGGCCGTATAACATCGGGACCGGCATTGGAACCACCACGGATCGAATATTTGAACTGATCGCACAGTACAGTGGGCACACTGATTCCATTGTCCACGGTCCAGCGCGCCCAGGCGATATAAAACGAATCTCACTCGATGCTTCAAAGGCCAAGCGTGAGCTTGGATGGTTGCCACAGGTGAGCCTCGAAGATGGACTGAATACTACAGTCGAGTGGTTCAGGCAACAGGCGGATTGACTCACGGTCGGAAAATCTTGATGCTTCGGCGTTGTTGCTGATCGTCAAAAGTACGTGCAGAATTGTTCGATAGTCAGAAATTTGCGGCTCTCCACGAGCCGAAGGTCAATTCATCGATGGTTGCTAGCCGAGAAAATATGTGCCCCCCAACCATGGGCTGTGCGCGCACATTCTTCTCCTGTTGCTGTAACAACACCATGTGTAGCACCTCGTGCTGTAACAGCACTGCGGCTGCTTGTTGACCCCCCGACTAACCTCGACTCCACTTCATACCAGCTAGAAACACCTCCCAAATATGGGCTCGGTGGTTTGCGTCGAAATTCGTGCGAATTTCTTCTAACTAATGTGATCGATTGAGTTGTTACCCGAATCAAACTCCTTGAACAAACGCGCCAGAACATGCCTAGAGCGAAAATCCGATTATTCAATCAGCCCTTGAAAAAGAATCAATGAACAGTCCCGATCTGACAAGTGAAGCGTTACTCACATCGAGCCAGCTTCGCGCGCTCGAGGCGGAATCTATCCACATCATCCGAGAAGTGGTAGCAGAGTTTGAGCGTCCGGGCTTGTTGTTCTCTGGCGGTAAAGACTCGATTGTGATGCTTCATCTCGCAGTGAAAGCACTGCGACCTGCGAAGCTTCCTTTTCCGATTATTCATGTCGATACCGGGCACAACTTTCCGGAGGCGATCGAATACAGGGATCGAACAGTCCAGAATCTTAGGATTGATCTGGTGATTGGATCAGTTCCTGACGCTCTCGAAAGCGGACGTGTTCAAGCGAGTACTTTGCCGGGGGCATCACGCAACAGATTGCAGACGCCGGTTCTGCTCGACACGATTCGTGATGGGAAGTTCGACGCTGTATTCGGTGGTGCCCGCCGTGACGAAGAGCGGGCGAGGGCGAAAGAACGTGTGTACTCGTTCCGTGACGAATTCGGTCAGTGGGATCCTAAAAACCAACGCCCAGAACTCTGGAATATTTATAACGGCTTCACGAACACTGGGCAGCACATCCGAGTGTTTCCACTCTCGAATTGGACCGAGCTCGATATCTGGCAGTACATCCTCGAGGAGGGGATTGAGCTTCCTTCGATCTACTTCGCTCACGAGCGGGAAGTTTTCGAGCGAGACGGCATGTTGATGGCTTATTCGGAATTTCTGAAACCCGAGAACGGTGAAAAAGTTTTCACCGAGAAGGTGAGATTCCGCACAGTCGGTGACATGACGATCACTGGCGCTGTGAAGTCTGACGCCACAACCCTTGAACAGGTAATCGCTGAGATCGCTGTGGCTCGCGTTTCTGAACGTGGGGCAAGTAGGGCAGACGATCGCACTGCTGAATCGGCGATGGAAGATCGAAAGCTCGAGGGGTACTTCTAAATGGAACTCCTCAGAATTGCCACAGCCGGATCAGTCGACGATGGTAAAAGCACGCTCATTGGGCGACTGCTGTTCGACTCGAAAGCGATCTACGACGACGTGCTTGATTCAGCTGAACGCCACAGTCGTAAACAAAGCTCCGAATATTTCAACCTAGCGCTGCTTACCGATGGTCTTCGGGCCGAACGAGAGCAGGGAATCACAATTGATGTTGCTTATCGCTACTTCGCTACCCCTAAACGAAAGTTCATCCTCGCTGATACTCCCGGGCATGTTCAGTACACACGGAATATGGTTACGGGTGCTTCGACCGCTGACGTTGCGCTAGTGATCGTTGATGCCCGTCATGGGGTGGTTGAGCAGTCGCGTCGTCACGCAGTGATTGCCGCATTGCTTGGAATCAGGCACGTTGTCGTTTGCATCAACAAGATGGACCTCGTCGGCTACAGCGAGGAAGTGTTCAGGCCGATTCAATCTGATCTTCATGCGCTACTACAGGAACTCGAAATCGAGTCGCACCACTTCATTCCTATATCCGCTCTTCAGGGCGACAACGTTGTTGAGCACTCCGAACACATGCCCTGGTATGACGAGGGGCCTCTGCTCCCTTATCTTGAACAGCTAGTGCTTCCTGATCTCACCCATGACAAACCGTTCAGGTTTCCTGTTCAGTACGTAATCCGACCTTTGAGCAATGAGTTTCACGACTACCGTGGATACGCTGGGACGATTGCGAGTGGGACGGTCAAGGTAGGGCAAGAGATCGCAGTCATGCCCTCTGGGGCGACGACGATTGTCACCGCAATCGAATCACCACAGGGTGAAGTTTCCTCAGCATCAGAAAAAGAAGCTGTGACAATTCGAATCGCAGACAATCTGGATATATCCCGTGGTGCGATGTTGAGCAGTGCGACTGAACGACCGAGAACCGACAACACGATTGATGCCACGATCTGTTGGATGGGCGAGAAGACCTCGCTCAAGCCAGGTGCAATGCTTAGAATCAAACATACGACTCACACAGCTCGTGTGATGGTTAACTCCCTTCAGTGCAAGATCGATATCAACCAAATCTCGGTCACCGGATCCTGTGAAGAACTTAGGCTGAACGAAATCGGCCAGGTGACTCTTCGTAGCAGTGAGCCGCTTGTGTATGACGATTATGCAGGTAGTCGAGGGACCGGAAGCTTCATTTTAATTGACGAAACGACGAATGACACCGTCGCTGCCGGCATGATTGGCAGACCCAAATTCCTCGGGTAGTACGTGGCGCTTTCGGTGTTAGAGTCTTCGGCTAGTTAGATTCGGATCTAGCAACAGATCTCTATAGAACTTTCTAACTTCTACTTCTGAAGGCTCTCGATCTGGTAGTAATGTTCGTACTTTGTTGCGGTCGCTGCCGTAATTTCCTCTACTCCGTCGATTCAGCGGTCTAGATTACGACTTGGAGTGCTGCCGTCCGTTGGCGAGAATATATTGAAGAATCGACGCTCATTCGGATGTGCTCTGTCGATCATTCAGACTTCATTCGACCACAGCACTGCTTTCGACATCGCGTGCCAAGGCCAAGGCGCATCACGGCAACAAGGATTCAGTGATCGATTATGCGTATCAACTGGCCAATGATCAGCACGTATATAACCCCCTATTCAAGCAGATCCCTGTAGTACTCCCTGACCTCGTCCTCAGTGGGTGAGCGATCACCTGTCACAGGCAGTGTCAGTCTTCTGTGATTGTTGGCGGTACCCACAGCACGTGAATCAACGTGATCGATCCAGCGTTTGGCAAGATTTCCCCCGTGAATGTTACTAAACCGACCTAATACGCTGTTCCAACTTCCGTTGGGCCGTGGGTTGCCATCGAGTAAAAAATGGGCTATCAGGTGCCCGCGAATACTTTCAACTTGTGGAGTCCCATGTTCAGCGGGAACCCTAAAATTCTCGACGAGTGACGAATCGTACAACCTCTCATAAATAGCGATGTGGCCGATCAAGCGATGGCACATCAAACAGATGACTGGAGGAGAGTCTTCTTGATAATCAATGTTGTCGGGTAACTCGGCAAGCCACATGTCTGTTAGAGGAATGTCCCAAACTCTGATCAGCCCGAGATCCGTCCACAACTCAATATCGCACGAGTAGTTATAAATTGCCCGTCGAACTACTTCGTACGTGGTTCTCCTGCTCGTTGGCACCCTCTTGGCGACTGCGGTCATCGGTCTTCCGCCGAGGAAAGAGAATAAAACCCGGCGTATTCCGGGAATAGTTTTTTTCCGGAGCTCGTAACTGATCCCTCTAGACGGAGCTATGTGAAAATCTCCGAACCACGGGAACTTCTCGGCTCCTAAAGTGAGGGCCCTAGAATATTCGTCAGGATCTTCGAGAGCTCGAGGTAGGGCGATTAGATCGAGTTCGATTCGCTGGGATCTGGGCTCATTTCGCTTAGAAAACGGGTTGATTACCGGTTGATACGGATCGTTTTGTTCTTGTTTTCGTTGAAATAGATTCATTTTGGTCGTGCAACTCCTGTTTTTCGGTGTGCAACTACGTGCGATTGACGTGTTACGGATGTGCGTTATTTCGCATCGGTTTTTTTAATCCGAGCTGACGACGGGACTCTGGCGAACCAAAAGATCGGCAGGTGTGCTGCGGCCACTAAAAGCCGATGACCCTCAAGTACACCTACGCCGAGTCGCACTAATCCCCGAGCAATTTTGACAACAATAGTTCTGCTGAGATTGGCTTTGATTCCGTTCTCAATCCGATGTAGATATGGACGACCAACCCCGCTTAGTTCAGCGAGGCGATAGTTGCTGCAGCCAAACTTCTCGCGAAACCGGCTAAGAGTGACTGAGGGCTCCTCATCAGGGTCGCCGAAGAACGGATTCACGCTTTTGGAAGCTGAGCCATTCTCGCTTCCTGATTGCCTTTGTAACTTCATCTGTTTTTCCTCGTTCTTTTAGGTGTATCCATGTTTAGTTCTGTTCACTTCCTGTATTCCTTATCCGCCACCTTCTCGGTGTGAGCCCAAGGCCCAAATGTGGACGGCCTGTGAGCCACGTTCGCCGTTAGTGGCGTCAATCGCTTTAAGTGCCTGACAGACGCCGATCCGTTCATGTGGTCGAATTTGCCCTTTTTGAGATGACCTAGACCGTCCCAAGAATTTGGGAAAGCCAATACGTAATACCTCTATTACTCGGAATTTGAACTCGAATTGTTGTGGGAAAATCGCGACAGCGCGACAGTTAGCTATTGCCGGGCACATGGGAGTTAATATGAACAAAGATCTTCTCGAGCATTCCTTTTCACACACCCTTCGGGGTGTACTAGACGACTACGTAATTAGTAACTACAAACTTGCCAAGACAAGTGGATTGGATCCGGGTCACGTATCACGTCTCGTGAACGGATCACGAAACCGGCCACAGAGCAAGACGGTCCAAAAATTGACCCATGCACTCGCGAGACTCGGTGTTAGTAATACCGACATATCCCGAGTTCAGATATCCGCGGGATTCAAACCTTTTGGTGGAGTGACTGATACTCCACTTGTTGAAACCCCTCGCAGACCCGAACGACGAAGTCGAGAGACCAATAAGAATGTCGATCCGTCGAAGATCGTTTTGAAAATGGGATCCGGCATCTCGGTCCAAGACGTCAGTAAAAAAACCGAACGACGAGAATTCATTCACGCTAAGATCGACATGGACGATGGTGATAGGCCTTACACAGTGATACTTTGAGAAGTATCCCTCCGGCCATGCCTGCTCCCGGGCTTGTTGTCTCAACGCCTGCCCCCTAGCTGGCTGATCCAGAGTTCCCCTGGGCTTTGATTAGCGAATTGCCCAGATGATGCAGGGGCAATACTCCGCCGATCTCTCGACGACAATCGATCTATCGTGCTGAGACTTCTGGTGGCTTCAGCTACTTGAACTCCGGTGAAATGAAGGTAGTGCAGCACCATGTCCATGCTTGAATGCCCCAGAGCTTCTTTTAGAAGAAAAGCGCTTCCACCGGCCAGCAGGAACGCCGAAGCGAAACTGTGGCGAAGAAGATGTGGATGAAGCCGTGAAATTCCCGAACGCCCGCGTAGGCGTACGAAAAGCTGGTAGAGAGACCCTCGGTTCATGTTTCTACCGATAGACGAGACGAAAATGCGCTCCGAGAGACAGTCGTTGGGCCTTTCGTGGAGCATGTAGGCCGTGATGTATTTCGCAGTCGTACGCCCAAATGACACGATGCGTTCACGGCGACCTTTTCCTAGAACTTTAAGCGTCGCTCGATTGATGTTCAGGTCCTCAATCTTTGCTCCCGTAAGCTCGCTCGCTCTCAGCCCCGAATCCAGCATCAAGCTCACGATTGCAACGTCTCGTCTGTAGATAGATGCAGCTTGCAACAAGGTCGTAACTTCGAAGTCTGATAGAACGTCGATCGTTTGTGTGAGTATCTTCGGGGGCCTGAAGTCTTTTAGAAGATGAATTTCTGTGTATTGGTTCCGGTAGAGCCATGAACAGAACGCCCTAATGCAGCGAACGTGACCATTTATCGTCGAAGATGAAAGTGGTCGGCCCTTGAAACGTCTATCCCTAAGCGACGCACAGTAACGCCGGAAGTGTTCCTCGGTTAGTTCGCATGCTAAAGTCTCTACTGGGATGCCAGATTCGGACTTGAACATCTGTGGGATCGCGTAGTTGTACCAACGGAGGGTGTCGTCACTCTTCATCTCAGACCTGTTGAAGAGTTGGAACATATCAAACGCTATTCCCATCGGTGTATTTCTCTTATCCATGTGGAGCACCTTTCTCGGGTGAATCTGCCTGTAAATCACGATTGCAATCAACAAATTCAGTATTGAACGGACGTGTTTTTATCGAAAGTTGCCAGTGTGGCAACTGCCGGAATCAGAGTGGAAGGTGGTCTAGATGGGGCGTATCAATTTATGGAGTGAAAACGCACTACTACCAGCGTCGAGTAGTGAGGCTTTTCTACTGAGTTCGTAATTACTCACTCCGGCCATTCGAATGTATGTGGCTACAGCCTTAAACGATGTATGCCCCATGTTTTCTCGTAAGAGGAACGAATCACCGCCCTGTGCTAAAAACCTGTTCGCATACGTAACCCTGAACAGATGCCAGTGGAGTCTTTTGATTCTCGTGTTCTTACGAACTGTGGCGAGCCTTGCTTGAAGTTTTGCTCCCGTAAATGCAGTTCCATCTTCATTGATAAACAGGGTGTCAGAGAGTGGATGAATGAGTTCCCTCCAAACTAGGTGACGTTCTACGAGCTGTTGGAAGGTGTTCCCAAACGGGACCATTCGCCACTTTCTTCGTTTTCCAAAAACCCGCACGGTCTGGTTATCGAAGTTCACGTCTTCAAGTTTCAAAATTGCGAGCTCAGTGCGTCTCAGTCCGCATTCGAGAGCGAGCGCAATGATCGCAGTCAGTTGAGGAGAACGTAGAGTGCTTGAGAAAATCCTCTTGATTTCATCGTCGGTTAGGGGTTCGAAGAGCTGATAGTCGGCCCGAGGAGGAGTCATGGTTTGTAGTAGAGGATTAGGAACAATCTCTGATTGATGTGCCCACTTAAAAAAACGTCTTAGTACAAGGAATTCGGTATTCATTGTCGAAAACCTCATACCTTTCCCTCCTCTACCCAATTCCCTGCGGTCAATTAGATAGTGAAGCAGGCGTTCCTCTTTTATGTCATCACATCTGAACTCGTCGCCAAGCCCGTAATCAGAATCAACAAGAAACTTAAGTACTCTTTTTGCAGTTTCAGATGTGTTGTGCCCCCAGCCCGATGCTTTTCCTTGAAGCAGGTAAAAATTCCTAATTTCCCCGATGGTGTTGAGTTCGTCCATAGATTGAATCCCCTGGCAATTGCCATGCGGCTTAGATTGTGTAATTCAACTTGAAACACATTGCCAATCTGGCAACGTGTGCTTGCGGGGGCAGATCAACAGATCGAGGCAGAACGCCTTTTTCGGAGATTTCGACCTATTTTTTTCGGACTAAGTGACATTTCGAGATTGAAAAATGCTTAGTTACGCCAGAAAAATATGATGAGTCGCAAATCATTATTGGAAGGCATGATAGGAAGACCGCGCTTCCTCAAATAGCGCATGGTGTATCCGGAATTAGCACCCGCGGGTACCTAGATCCGGATCCTTCAGCAGGTTTCAGCTGGATCTTAGGTACATTCCGGTCGTATGGACGATGATATTTATTTCAATCGTGTGGGTGCTTAGCAGATCTTCGTTCTGTGAACGTGCATGCCAGTTTTTGGACCTCAGAACTAATTCAAGAATTTTTGTTCGGTAACCTGTGGCCAAGTCGCGATGCGCTGGAACAGGTTTTCTGAGAGAGTAGCAGGGTGTCAGTCTTCGATGCGCACGATTTCCAGGTGATCGAGGATAAGGTGCTTCCAAACTGACCACTACTTGATTATTTAGCCCACTGACACAAAGACCTATCTGTGCTGAGAAAAATCAATAAATTTCGACTCCGAGTTCGACACAGGCTTTTTAGAACTGTATTGGGTCGAATAATTAAATTGGAACCAATGCAGGGACTCAGACGAGTTGGCTCGGAGGGAGCCCCTTGGACCGTCCCTCTGGATGAGTTTGACAGTTCGTCGGTGTGTTACCTGGCCGGAGTTGGTGAAGATATAACCTTTGATATTGCATTGGTCGAACAAGCCCGCTGTAAGGCTCACTCGTTCGATCCGACACCACGCGCAGCTACTCACATAGAGTCACTTAACCTGCCAGACGGCTACACTTTCCACAAATTCGGTATTTGGTCGTCGGATACGACCCTAAAATTTTTCGCACCTGAAAACCCATCGAACGTTTCGCACTCGATTCTAAATCTGCAAAGAACCGAGGAATATTTTGAGGCGGGCGTGCGCCGGCTCAAATCTATAATGGATGAACTTGGTCACACTGAGCTAGACCTCCTGAAAATTGACATTGAAGGCGCCGAATACGAAGTGCTGGAGTCAATCATCGAGGATGATCTGAAGATCAAATACCTGTGTGTCGATTTCGATCAGCCGTACCCGATTATCAAGACCTTAATAATGCTTCGTCGTTTGCGGAGACACGGGTACTTGCCAGTAGCCGTCGATGGCTGGGACATCTCGTTCGCATTCAAGTCACCTGTAAAGTGATCTGGAGCAGAATTCTGCTATTGCAGAGAAATTGTTACTAGGTTTGATAGCGGTCGAAAGTCTGGTCGAGTATGAATTTACTCGACAAATCTGCTTACGGGAGCGAGAAAATTGCGATTCGCTTGTCGCTGCAGTTGGCGACTCACCCGACTGATGATATTGACTGGCGTATGCCCTCAATTAGCGAAATAATTGGAACACATGATCAGGCGCCCCCTCAGCCGTATTTGAGTAATTTTGGCACCTAGTGTTTGGCCTGGGCTGTTGTATAGTTTTGTCTTAGTCACATGAACCAATCACCTGAACTTTGAACGAATCAACAACTCCTCTCGTTGGAATTTTCGCTGACGATCTGACCGGTGCACTCGATGCGGCCGCACCTTTCGCCGCTCGTGGTTTCCGAACGCTCGTGTCGCCAACATCTGAATTGCCGGTAGGCGCTGAAGGCGCTGAGGTGATTTCAGTTAATCTTGGAACGAGGCATTTAGACCCTAGGGCGATTGCCGAACGCACGCACCAAGCCGTTATCGAGTTGGGGAAACTCGGTGTGAAAATCTTGCTAAACAAGATTGATTCAACGTTACGAGGGAATCCTGGAATCGAACTTCTTGCTGCGATTAATGCTGTCTCAGGCGATCATGCTGTGCTGTGCTCAGCGTATCCACAAAACCTGCGCACGATAGCCGATGGAGTGTTGCTGGTGGATGGCATACCTGTTGTAGATACAGATGTTGGACAAGATAAATTATCTCCTTTGCTCTCTAGTCGTGTCGTGGAGATCTTGGCTTCTTCATTAGAGCGAGCAGGGCTAGCTGATCGGGTGCACGTTCGAGGTGCTGATAATGGAATGGCAGTCACCGACCTTTTGCCAGTAATTATTTCTCTCGATGCTAGAACAGAAGACGATCTTAGCGGTCTCGCTCGGCGTCTAGTAAATACAGGGTCGACGACATTGGTCGCTGGGTCAGCGGGAATTTCGATAGCGATTGCCGACGAATTGAGCACGAGATGGCAACCGAGAAGAGCTTCACAGGAAGACGACGTGTGGGGACGGCGGATATTGATAGTTACTGCGTCGCAGCGTTCAGTGGTTTATGAGCAAGTCGCCGTGTTGGGCGGTAGTGTCGATCTGATCCATGCTGAGGTGTCGGTCGATGAAGCCTTTGATGGGATTACCACCGATTCGATTAGGCGAATAAGCGAGCTGATCAAGCAAGATGGGGTCGCAGTTCTAAAGCTAGAGAAAGTGAATCCCTCCGGTGAGCTTGGCATCGATGAACTTCGCTTGTTGGCGAAACGAATTATTCTCAATCTTGGAATTGCAGTTCGGAAGATTACGGATGCCGCCAACCCCAATACGTTGATTGTGATTGGCGGTGACACAACGAGCGGAGTTCTCTCTGCTTGCGATGTGACAACGCTTGAGCTACGAGGTGAACTTCAACCTGGAACTGTAATCGGTGTCTCCGTTGACGGATCGTTGACTAGAACGTGCCTGATTACTCGTGCCGGCGGGTTCGGTGATGAAAACTCGTTGTTAGATCTTGTGACGCTATTAGAGTTCGGTCACAGCGTGTAGTCTTTTCACCAGAATCTAACCTCTTCTTTTCCTAGAAATAGAAACGGCAATTGATCCAGCGAATGATAACTTCTCAAACTGAACTTCCCGTAATTCTTGTAACTTTGGGCGACCCAGCAGGTGTGGGACCTGAAGTGACCGTTAAAGGCATCGCCGAAGAGTTATCTCGAGGTCGAGTCAGACTTGTGATTGTCGGTGACGTAAGAGTCGTTGCTTCGGCCGCCGGTAAGTTTGCTCCCGGATACTCGGTAATCAAGGTTGATAATCCCCGTGATGCTCAGGCATCGTCAAGAGCAATCAACGTTCTCGATATCGCTAACTGTGAACCGGCAAAGTTCAGGATCGGTGAGGTTGCCGCCTATACAGGTAATGCCGCCTATGAATACGTTGTTCGGGCGGCTGAGCTTTGTCTGGCAGGAGAAGCGGACGGAATCGTTACTGCTCCACTCAACAAGAAGGCGATGGTAATGGCCGGGCACGAATTCGACGGGCATACCGGATTATTGGCGCACTTATGCAACGTCGATACTCAGTACATGATCCTCGGGTCGCCGAAGCTACGAGTTATTCACCTAACGACGCACCTGTCGCTTGTTGATGCTCTGAAACTAGTCAAGACTGACCGAATCGTTAAGTGCGCCCGCGCTGCGAACGATCATGCGAAACAGCTTGGATTTGCCCAGCCCCGAATCGCCGTGTGTGGAGTGAATCCGCACTCAGGCGACGGCGGACTGTTCGGCGTTGAAGAAGCCGAAGAGATTGCCCCGGCGATTGAGATTTTGCGAGCCGAAGGCATTGATGCCGATGGGCCGGTATCGCCTGATTCTGCTTACCGAATTGCCTACGAAGGTGGGTATGACATTGTCGTTGCGATGTATCACGATCAAGGTCATATTCCGATGAAATTAATCGGATTTAACTCTGGCGTTAACGTTACTGTTGGCCTGCCGATCATTCGTACTTCGGTCGACCACGGCACTGCATTTGACATTGCCTGGCAGGGTAAGGCGAATCACGCCAACATGGTTTCAGCGATTGATTACGCGTATTCGCTGGCTACAGGTTCTAGATGAGAGTCGAGCCCGTAAACACTCTGATGCCTGAGAATCGGTAATAAGATCAACTGACCAATGAGTGCCGAAATTTAAGCTGCTGTTGATTCTTTACCCGGTAGGTAGACGTAACCATAACCCCGACGTGTGACGATTAGCTTCGGCGAGGCTGGGTTGATTTCGATCTTGCGCCGCAGATGGCCTATGTGCCATTTCACGAGTTCATCGGTGCTGTATTCACGACCCCAAACTCCACGTAGGAGTTGATCAGCCGGGATTGGTCGCCCCTTCTGATTGACCAGTGTCGTCAGCAGTTTGTACTCGGTAGGAGTCAGATCGATCTGCACACCCCGAATGGCAACAGTCTGGCTTGTATAGTTGATGTTCAGAACGTCATCTAAGTAGGAATCAGCCGCTTCAGATGTCACTGAATTGGTGCGTCTCATCACTGCTGATACCCTTGCCATCATCTCACCCATACCGGTGCCTTTTACGATGTAATCGTCGGCACCCCTCTCGAAGGCTTCTACCTTCTCGGATTCATTACCGAGTGCGCTGTGCATAATGATAGGCACTTCGGATAGTTCACGAATTCGACTGCAAATTTCGAGTCCGCTCAGACCTGGCAGCATTACGTCGAGCAGGACTAGATCGGGCTGGTACTGGTAAAAAATCTTAAGAGCTGCATCACCAGAACTTACTCCAGTGACGTCGTAATCCTCTTCAGCGAAGAACTCTTTGAGTCCGTCGAGAATTTCCTGACTATCTTCGACTATTAGAATTTTTTCTTGAGGCATCTGAAAACAAAATCGACGAGATATTGAGCGATGAGGGACTAGATCTTGTTATTTATCCTAATTCGGCTTGGTTTGTTTGACTTCCGTAGAACTCGCCATTTGAATGTGGATTCCTACCCACTGTAGGTGAGGGAGAGTGCATTCGATATGGGACCATAGGCTCGTTTAGAGCGGGGCATCACAACGCTTTTGATCGCCTGAATCGTAAATTATCGGAATCGCCAGACTCTAGTAGTCATCCTCGTTCTAAGGCTATTCATCCTCGCATCGCTGAAACCGATTGTAGGCGGATAGCACCCTTGGGATCATGAGACTCAGGTTAAATAAAAATCGCCGGAGAGTGTATGTACTCTCCGGCGATTGCGACTCTGCAAAGAGTCATTAGGTTGAGGAACAGATTATGGGCAGAGGCTCTGAACAACCGCTCCGGTAGCGTCCCAAGCGTAAGAACACTGGGTGGTCGCCAAACGCATGTATGTTGGTGATAGAGCAGGAACTGTCAAAGTCATGTCGGTCGCTGCGAGTTGCACTGCGATAGTGCCGTTCTGAGCAAGGTACAGGTCGACGGCTGACTGAACTGTCACGCCCTCGGTCTGCTGTGCAGCTACGTCACCGCTGTTGGCGAACTGGCTGACATTCGGAATAACGACGGCTGCAAGCGCAGCGATGATGCCGATAACAACCAAGAGTTCTACGAGGGTGAAACCTCGGTCTGTACGTGTATTACCTGTTGTAGTAGTCATGTGAAATATCCTCTAAATATTTTTCTCAACCCGGCTCTGTAAGCCATATCTCCAAGCTACATCCCTGTTGAAATAGCCCGCATCGTCCATTCGTCCCACAGGCACTAGGACTATCGGGCAACACCAAAATAACGACTATTAACGGACGCACGCGAGACATGTATAGATGAGCCTTTTGGCTACCGAGTGAGCCTCTTATGAGCCAGGAGTTCGCGGTTTTAGTGAGCCAATCGGGCACACCGGCGGCACACGTTTACAACTCCTGACGAAATCTGACGCCACCCCGGTAACACTCTTGATCTCACCTACACGACATCCTCGCCTATTGCAAACTCAGTTCAAGCAGGAAGCAATGAGACGCCCGAAACGGCGTCAGTGGTCTGCGTAAACACTAAGTACGGAGATTTCAATATGACAGCAGCGCGACTTCTAATCGTCGACTCAGACCAGCGATTCTGGGACAGTGCTCAATTCGACCTTGCAGTTGACTCTCGTATCGAGCAGGTCATTCGCATCGATTCGGCACAAGCAGCGATGTTGCAGCTTGCGAAGCTGAAGGTAGATATTGCAATCGTAAACATGAATGTACCAGGTGCCGCAACATCCGATCTGGTGCGGGCATTGTGCTGCAGTAATGACCCAATTCCTGTGATTGCTCTATTTGATTCGCTAGATGACGGGCGCGTGGGTTACGCGGTAGGTACTGGTGCTAGAGCGTGTATTTCCAAAACCTCGATGACAAAACAGATTCGAGGAACCGTGATCGAAACGCTCGCTGGTGAACTTCCGATTCACCGTGACGTTGCGGAGCGTCCGTATTTACTTACCGGATTGATCAGTGAATTCCAACGCCAGTCCCGTGGGGCGGCCGTACCTGAGATCAGTGCGTGTCCGCTTACCGGTCGAGAACTGGGCATTCTGTCTTTGGTTGCTGATGGCAACGCTAACAAAGAGATAGGCGATACCTTGTTCATATCCGAACGAACCGTCAAGAATCACATGACGAACATTCTGTCGAAGCTTGGTGCGCGAGATCGTGCCCATGCCGTCAGGTTCGGAATAGAAAATTCATGGCTCGATCTTGAACAGCAGCAACCTGCACTCGGCCTGGTTGCTTAATCATGGTTCAACCGCAACGAAAACCGGATGAGTTCTACCCCCGTGGACAGGACAACATCGAAGAAACAGTTACCGAAGCCAAGCTTGTGCTTGTTCCACAGCCTGAGGTTGAGTTGTTCGACTGGTCAAGCTTGGGTTCTGGTGAAGCAGCGACAAAGCTGTTACCTGAAGAGCTAGCTCGAAAGTACCTATCGTTCCCAGCGCAGGTCATCGACGATAAGTTATTGCTCGTAATGGCCGATCCCTATGATTATCGGGCGATCCAAACTCTTGAACTTCGAGCCGGGATGGAAGTCTCGCCGGTCAAAGGTGCTCCCGCCGATGTGATGAATGCTATCGATATTCACTACTCGGCAACTATGCCGGATTCGATATCGAACGCGATGGATGATGAATTCGCTGCCCCATACGATGCTCGTGATGGCATTCGTCAGATCGCTATGGTCGTGGGCACCGGTGATGTTACGGAAGCTGATGACTCGCCGGTTATTCAGGCGATTGATAGTTTGATTTCTCAGGCGGCCAAAGCCAGAGCAACCGACATTCATATTGAGCCGATGGAGTCTCGCGTCCGCATTAGATTCCGTGTTGACGGATTCCTGCAAGAGGTTGGCTACCTGCCATTGGCAGCTCATAACGCGGTTATCTCTCGACTGAAAATTATGTCTGGAATGGACATTGCTGAACGGAAACGACCTCAAGACGGTCACTTTGCGGCTCAAATCGGAGATAACGAGATCGAAGTTCGTTCAGCGACCACTGATACCGTTCACGGCGAGATGGCCGTTCTGAGAATTTTGAACAAAAGCCTGAAGCTGTTCTCATTAAAAGACCTTGGTCTTTCGCCTGGTGTTAGCCAATCGCTGAGTAATCTGATCAAAGCGCCTTACGGGATCATTCTCGTTTCAGGGCCTACTGGTGCTGGTAAAACTACGACGCTGTATGCAGGTCTGAATGAAATCGACTCGCGACGGCTGAACATCATCACTATCGAAGACCCTGTTGAGTATCGATTCCCTGGTATTAACTCGATACAGATCAACGATAAAGCTGGTCTGACATTTCCTACCTCATTGAGGGCAGTGCTTCGGCTAGACCCTGACGTCGTTTTGGTTGGTGAGATTCGTGATGCGGAAACGGCTCGTATCGCCGTTCAGGCTGCACTGACGGGTCACCTTGTGATGTCATCTGTTCACGCTAACGATGCCGTGCGTGCAGTTTCGAGAATGGTCGACCTAGGAGTTGAACCATTCTTGCTGTCGTCGGCACTGTTAGGGGTTGTCTCACAACGCATGGTTCGAAGGGTTTGTGACCACTGTGTAACCGACAAGATTCCCGAAGGTGAAGAGGCCATTGCAGCTGCGCAGATGGGACTCGATCCATCGACCGCTATCCCGACGGGTGAAGGGTGCTACTTCTGCGGGTTCACTGGTTACCGAGGTCGCACAGGTATTTACGAAGTACTTTCTGCTTCAGAAGAGTTCAGGCAGTTGATCGTGCAAAAGGCGACGAATAGAGAGTTGATGGCCGAAGCTGAAAAAACCGGCTTTCGTTCTATTAAAGAAGATGGTATCGACAAGGTTAAAGCTGGTATTACGACTCCATTCGAAGTAATGCGGAGTGTGTACGCACTATGACAACGACAGCCAAAAAACGTACGATTACAACTCGTCGAAAGTCGGCTCGAAAAGCGCCTCCGCAGTCATTGTGGAAACGACTGAACTCGATCGAGATTTCAGCTAAGAAGATCAAACGCGCAGAACTGATCTCATTTTCGAGAGAATTGTCGACGTTGATAGATGCTGGAATCGGGATTGAATCGGCGTTGAACTTGCTCATGGAACAGCGGGTGGGCACGGCTTTTGAACCAGTCGTAAATAAACTTAAAGATGATCTGAATGCCGGTAAAACTATTGCCGAGTCTATGGGGGCTCAACCGAAGGTATTTCCTCGGGTTTATGTGAGGACGGTGTCGAGTGCTGATCGAGGCGCACCGTTGAATCGCACATTGAGCCAGGCAGCGGATTTCCTTGACTCGGCACAGTCGGCTATCGCCCAAGCAAAGCGCGCAATGATCTACCCGATGATGGTGGTTATGGTAGGTATAGGCGTCGTCACTATGCTGCTGACAGTTTCGCTCCCCCAGATGATCGGGTTATTTGAAACTATGGGTGCTTCATTGCCGATGCCGACAAAGGTGTTGATCGCTCTTTCTGGATTCATGACCACTTATCCGCTGCACATATTGGGCTCGCTGGTGAGCGTTGTATTTGGCACGATGAAGTTGAGCAAGACTCAACGGGGGACGAGGTTTATTCACACGATGATGCTGAAAACCCCAATGCTGGGACAAATCGTCATTGGTGGTGATGTGGCGCGCTCGACTGGGGCGATGGCTTCACTTTCTGAAGTTGGTCTTCCTTTGCCAGAGGCGATGGAAGTAGCTCAAGAGACAGCGAGCAACTTACTGGTGAGAGAGGCTTTGAACGAAGCACGTGAAGGCATGATTGCCGGTAATGGTCTATCACGCCCACTTGCCAAGAGTGGAATGTTCCCAACGACCCTAATCCAATCCATTCGGGTCGCAGAAGACACTGGAACGCTCGACGAGAACTTGAGACGGATGTCGGACTTCTATCAACTCGATTCGAGCGAGCGTGTTAAGAGCATGGTTGGGATGATCGAGCCACTCGCGACGATCGTGGTTGCATTGGGTGTTGGCTTCGTCGCCATGGCAGTGATCATGCCGATGTACTCGATATTGGGAAGCATCGATAAATAGGTCGGCATACAGAGTTAGTTTCCACCAGTTCGCGTCCACACCAAATACCCACTTAGGGCAGTCAGACGGCACTCGGTGGATGCGCAGTATGGAATGACCATAACTCGAGAAGGGTTTGGTTGATCTACTCCACTTTGCTGGGGATCGGTGTTATGTCACTGACTATCTTGCCAACTCGAACATACAATTCACTTCGACCTACACGATCAGAACGTGGGTTCGTGATGATTGAAATGATGTTGGCCGTCGGCATATTAGGGACGGCAATGTTGGCAGTGGTTATGTCGTTTTCGACGGCCTCGAAAACCGCTGCATTCATCGACGATTCAGCTACCGCAGAGTGGGTATCTACCTCACAGATGGAACTGGTGCGTGCGGCAATTTTTGTCCCCACACCGGGCACCTATTCAGTTGTAACTGCACCAACCGGGTTTGTCGTTTCAAACGCAACTTCTGCCATTGCTGGTGGAGACGCTAATATCCAGATCGTAACCGTCACCGTCACCAAAGACGGTGCGACAGTTTTCGAAGCTTCGACCGTGAAGGTGAAGCGTTGATTTCGAATTTGAAATCGAATGATCACAGGCAAATCGGCTCGAATGAGCGCGGCGTTTTCTTACTGGAATTCGCTGTTGCTATAGGTTTTATGGGGATTCTGGGTTCGCTCGTCATCAGCATGCTGGGCCAGGGCTGGGAATTGAACTCTCGGAATCGGGCGATCATGTCAGTGGCGGTCGAAACATCAACTTCGACTACATGGCTCGTTCGAGATATCCATCTTGCAACTGCGACTGATCTCGTCGACGGAAGTGGTCCTCAAACGACAGCACAATTCACGTGGACGGATGGCAGCGGGGCACATGTGTGTGACTATGCACTGGTTTTGAATGCATTCTCACGTACGTGTGATGCTGCAACTCTGAACATCGCCAGGAGTATCGGCAATTTGACGTTCGAGCGCACGGGTGAGTTGGTCACGATAACGTACGACGCTGTTTCGTTGGAACGACCGGACGTTTCGGATTCGATCTCATTAAACGTTGCACTGGGGGCTGGGTGATGTTTGTCACGAGCGTTCTAAAATTTGCCGTGAAAATTACAGCCGCCATCGCGCCTCGATCTGTCTTATCGAAAGGATCAGATCAGCGCGGGGCTTCGATGCTGGCACTTGCTCTGATCGGCCTATTGGTAGGTACTTCATTGGCTACACCTGCGATACAGTTGATCACGAGTTCGTTTACGGGTACTGCGGGGGCTTCAGCCTCTATCGACGCTCGTTCGGCAGCTGAACACGCTCTCTGGCGCCTAAGCTACGATCCCACCGTGCATGATGAAATGACGGGCTCCCCACCAGAGACCAACTACGTTCTTGCATTTCCAAATGGCAGCGCGAGTATCAACATAGCGGCTTCTTCTGATCCGCCAGCCAGCAACGGCCTGATGGCGTCGCTTTTGGTCACGCCGAGTTCGATTCCGGAAGTAACCGCTACTACGGTTACGTACACGTTGACTCTGACAAATGATGACACCTCAACCCATGATGTAACTCGATTCGAGGCGAACCCGAGCGGCTCGTTTAGCCCGACTTATCTGGCTGGTACAACAACCGGTGCAACTACTCAAAATCCGATTTACCAGTCGGGGGAGTGGCGCTGGGAGCTATTGATGCCGATCACAGTTAGTGGTTTCGGTGGAACCACGAGTATCACTTGGCAGATGTCTATCAATGAAAGTGATGGCCAGTACTGGATGCGAGGCACGGTGCGGGTCGACGGGATCGGCAACGTCGACGCTCCCCTTTCGGGATCTGTACGTGCGACTGCAGTCAATGATCTAGAAATAACTACGGCGGTAACGCCCAACGAAGTGGTAGCGGGCTCAACGCAGACATATTCGTACACGATCGACGTAACGAATAATGGTGCAACCGATTACACCCCGGAATTTATCAAGCATTGGACTACGAATTTGTTCGATCACGACACAGGGACTACTGCCGGGATGTCGATTGCGGATCCGTCTCGTAATCACGACGTAATCAACGATCTATGGGAGTGGACATGGAACATCACCGGCACAACCATTCCACCGAGTGGAACTGCTAGCCTCTCGTTCGACATGACGGCGACATTATTGCCGAACACGTATTTTTCTACGAGCGGTGTTCGTGTTGTGGAAGATTTGAACGCGAATGGTCAGGAGATGACTTCATCGACTGGCGATACTGCGCCGATCACCGTTGTAAGGAGTTTCACGATTACTGCCACGCAGAACGGCGTAACGGTGACGATTGTCGCCAACGTTACCGCCAGCGGTATTGAAGTCATTTCATGGGTTGAGAGTTAAGTGATGACGACTAGATCAAACTACAAACGAGGCCAGACCTTCGACAACAATGAAGATGTTGTTGGAGAGCAACTTGAACTTTCAGCAGGAAAGCAGGTGCTGGCTGCACTGAACTTAACGGTGCTGCATCTTCGTCGGACGGTTGTATTTATTCCGATCTTTGGGATGGTATTCCTCGCGATTGGCTTCCTGTGGTTGCAGAGCGTTAGAGAAGAAGCCAGTCTGAACATGAAGGCTGATCAACTGACTATCTTGCTCGATCAACCAGCACCGCAACCTGAGAATTTGCTGACGCAAGCCGGCGGTTGGGACACGGCGTATCACGTGGTTCTGGAAGGACGAGTATCTCGCCCAAATGATTCCGATCTAGTCGAACGTGTGATCGATGCTGCGGTCGATTCCGGGCTCATAGTTCTCGAAACCGGAACGACTAAAGATGACGTCGAGACCATAGAAAACGAGGACTATACCGCTACTCCTGTGCTGATTAGGGCGATTGGCATGCTGGACAGCATTGAGTCTTACCTAGCAATGCTTGAAACAGCCGACTTTTCCTCGTTTGGTATTGAAGCATCGACTGTGGAGGAAGGTGTCGTTGGTTACCAACTGACGTTACGGGGTCTCTACTACTCACTTCCTGAGAGTTTTGGAGAAATCGATCCTTCTGAAAATGTGATGCTTGCCGCAACGCCGATTGTTCCTATTGTGAAGGGAAGTGCGAAATGATTTCAGGTAAATGGCAACGTCGTATTCCAAAACACCTCGATATAGATCCATCAGTAGGAGTCGTGGCACGGATTGGAGGGCGATTGTCGAGCGTCTTTTCCGGTTTAATGTTTCAGTCGATTACTCCTTCACTGCAGGCATTGCCGGAGCAGCGAAACGACAAAGGTCCATTTGGTCGACTTGGGCCAAATACTGCACAAGCTGTTAAGCGAGTTACCAGCGCCTTGGGGCGCACCGTGTCAGCTCCTTTCGGTGCATTGGTGACAGTGACGATTGCCGATGGTTTCGTTAGAGTTCTGACCGCTCGGGGTAACAGGGTTAGGGCATGGGCTGAGTCTGAACTGCCGATAGGGGTTGTTCAGCATGGCTTAATAGTCGATGAACAGACGTTTATAGAGGTTCTCGGTGGTGTGATCAAAGAAGTCACACGTAACGGGAAGCTTAACGGCCAAAAAGTCGCAATTGCCATAACTGGCCGGAATATGGTACAACGCCGTCTTGCTGTCTATGTCGAAGATGAGAGCGAACTGGTCGAGACTATTATCGAAGCTAGCTCAGAATCGATGTCAATACGTACCGACGAGATGCATATTGAGTGGAACGCCGAAGCACTGGATATGGTTGATGAAGATGAACTCGACGAACTCGAAGATGAATCGATTGATTCCGATTTGCCCGACATAGAATCTGATTCAACTCATGAAGTTAAAGACTGCTTAAAGCTTGAGACGCTCGACATTAACATCAACGGAGAGCCGGATGGCGATCCTTACGATGTTTACGCCCTTGCATTACACAAACACGTCATCCGTAGAAATCTTCGTACAGTCTCAGAGTTCAGCACCCGATTCGCAGGAGTTCAACCAAAGATCCTCGCATTGGCTGCTGCTGTAAATAGTCGAGCCGGTGTGATACTCGACATAGAGGAAAGTACGCTGATCACCGCAGTGGTCAGTAACGGGCTTCCAGAGGTCATCCGTGAGGTAGGACTCGCACAGAATATGTCCGAATTGGAGTGGGAGAATCTGATCACGACGCAGATATCTCGGGGGCTGGCATTCTACGAATCGATATTCCCTGAAGATCTTCTTGGGGATGATGTCGAAGTATTTCTAACGGGCGAAATCGAGCGAGCCGAGCAGGCCCTGGGAAAAGCGCTGCAGAACCTTCCATACGTTCGGGCTGCGATCCCTCAGACACTACGTGCCTCAGAAGAATTTTCTTTCGAGAAATATGCTGCGAACGTCGGTCTGGTAATCGTTTCAGGTAAACGTTTCTGGCAGCGGGCCCCAGTGCATCTACTGTCGACTCCGAAGTTCGATTTCCGACCCAGCCAGTACCGTCCTCGTCCATTGCCGATCGGTGCTGCGTTGAAAGTTGCTGCTGCTCTAGTTCTTGGCTTTGGTGTGTTCACCTCGTATCAGATTTACACAACCCAAACCGATTCGGTTGAACAGACGTCAAGAAATGTCGAACTACTGGAGATTCGAACCGAACTTCGAGCCTTGAAATTAGATGAGACTCGCCAAGCAAGAGTGTTGTTAGATGCGAACAAAGCTAAAACAGAACGACTGATCGCAGCGAACAATGTATTAGAAGATCGAGGTGGCGGTTTTGGAGATACGGTTTCGATCATTACCGCTGTAGCACCGTCGGAAGTGCATGTGACCTCCGTAGATGATGATGGGCAGATCGTTGCTGTAAGTGCCGCTTCCGGAGACTATCCCGAGATGTTCGAATATATTCGATTACTGGAAAACGTGCTTCAATTCGAGCATGTGCAGGTATTGAGTATCACTAGGCGATCCGTATCAGTGGCTTCAGAGGGTGAACCAGTTCAACGACCTGAGGGTAGCCCGGCTATTGATATGCAGATTGAGGCTTCGCTTGTAATCACTCGTGTCGAAATCGACAACAGCCAGATCATCGATGGAGAGGAGTTGGCTGCTGCCGTTGAATCAAGCTAGGTTGGCAATTTTACTTCTTGAGAGAAGGAAGGTCCGGAGCGGTTCGAATGCCTGTTGTTCCCATTTCTGAGTGGACAATGCTCATTGCCTGGTGATGTGGAATTCCGTCGTCTCGAAGCTGCTGGTACCGAGTTTCGTTGATTTGTGACCGATCTAGGAAACCACGGATGTCGTAGCGTTCTGTGTCTTCGAGAGGTAACTTGCCTTCATCAATCATCAAATCGAGAGGATATTCTTTCTCTTGCATAGGGAGTCGTATAACCCTGTTGTGTCTGGCCGATTCGTACATCGCCATCATCACTTCAACGGTGTCGCGTGCGATACGGCCTGATCCGCGCCTTTCTTCCCCGGTTTCGATCCAATTGATAAGTTCCCGGGTCTGCGCCGCGTTTGTGTTCCCTCCAATAGCTTGATCACCTTCTTTGAGTCCGAGGTCTACGTTCTTCCATCCGCCGGTTTCGGCGTTGAATAACTTCAGAACAGTTTCGGTGACGTGGAGCATGCCTTCTGTTCCACGAATGAAGAATTTTCCGGCATCGGAGTTGCGGTCCCACAGGTCGGACTGGATGAAGAATTGAAGGCTTCCACCAAAGTGGATCAAGCCCATGCAGGCATCCTCGATTGCTGTATTGCGCTCGAACTTATTCGTCCGGCGTTCGACTGCACCCATGACCCATTCTGCAACGGGGTCACCGAGGATAAAACGTGCGCCATCAATGGAATGAGTCCCCCAGTTGGCAAGGCCTTCTTTTACTCGCAAGTCGGCGCGCAACGGGATGCCAATCGCACCGTCTTCGACGAGCTCTTTCGCTTTCTCCCAACCAGGAGTAAATCGCCGCTGATGAGAGATCGCTAGCTTAACGCCGTTGGCTTCACAAACGTCGACCATGGCATCGGCTCGTCCCATGCCAATTGCCATCGGCTTTTCGCAAATGATTCCTTTGACAGTGGGGCCTGCGGCGACTTCAGCGGTAACGGTGTCGTGGAGCAAGTGCCATACACACACGCTCACTATATCGGGCTCGGCTTTTTCGAGCATTTCGGCAACTGTGGCGTAGCTCTGAGGAATACCGAACTCAGTCACATACATATTGCGCGCCGCTTCGAGAGGATCGACTACAGCTACAACATCGACATTATCGACTCGTTGATAACCCTCCATGTGTGCTTGTCCAATGGAGCCACAACCAACAATTGCTGCTTTGTATTGTTTCGACATTAACTAAGATCCTGCGCCGCAACGGCTTCTAACTGAATGTGGATATGCGTGGGGCAGTTTACGCCTGTTTGCCCTTCGTGTGCCTAGCGTATAAGTCGATTCTGAAACAGTGAATCGTCGAGCTATCAAATGGCTGGATCTGGCTCGGAGTTCAGGAGTTTGCGCAGCCGACTACCAGTATTAGACGAAGAAACTGGGTAGTCTATTGGCACTGCCGAGTAGGAACATCGACCCGAGTACAAGACTGAACACGGCAATCACAACACCTAAAATTGTATGGAACTTGTTGTGTCGATTAGTACCCAGAATGCCGGCTGTCGCGGCGATAGCAATGAGCGTGTTAGAGACGACGAGACCAACGACAAACGCGATAAGAAGGAAGCTTCCTGTGAGGGCTGAAGTTGCTCCCGCAGCTGCGGCGAGCAATAGAACTTGACTTCCTGTTTCCGCACCAATGCCGTGAATTACACCGATCGATACTGAAGCTCCTGATCCATATTCCCGCTGACGCTTGCCGTCTGAACCATTGGTAATTGATGTAGGTCGACCAGTTAATTTCTGGTAAATCGATCTGGCAAGATCAAATACGATCATCCATCTGCTACGTAGAACCAGTCGACCTTTATTTAGCGACATCGACCATATGAGCCATGCGCCCAATAGTAAAAGGGTTACCCCCACGGCTGATTCCATATACCCATCTACCCATTCAGGTAGAAGCGTCCCAAACCAGATGGCCAGAAGTCCGAGTGTTATCACAACTGACGCATGCCCAAGGGCATACAGCGTGCCCATCCCGAGACTGCGGCGGTGACTGCTTTGGGAACTGGTGACGTCGGAGATAGCTGCGATGTGATCCCAGTCGATGCCATGGCGAAGCCCGAGGCCAAGGCCTGTTCCTAGAAGTGCAACCCCGATTTCAGCCGGCAAAATTTAGCTCCAACAAGACGTTAAATGCTTGGGGTGTGGATCGTAATTTAAGCGATCAATCCTCAATAACGGAACATTATGTGCAAGGTGATGTAAATGCAAACTTTCGCATGTGGGGCAGAGCCTTGAGCGATGTGTTCATTGGCAGCGGAATTATTACCACCATCAGGATAAATGTGTGCTACCTAGATAGTTGAATGTTTTCTGCCAGTTGTCGCACCTGATTTACGGGCAAATACTGGCGCAAAATTGAAGGCTATATCAAGCAATAGTGAGAGGCTGATCTGCATACATTTCTCCAATTGAGCTTCGAGAGTGAAGTCTGGTTGGAATAATTACAGTCGAGGATTCAATGAACATCGGTTCCGCATGAATTGGATCTTCACTTAGGATGGCCTGGCGAAAGTGAAGGCATTTCCGCCGTCGACTGGGATTATCGCTCCGGTGACGTACGAAGACTCGTTAGAGCAAAGCCAAGCAACTGCTTCCCCGACCTCCTCAGGCTTGCCGGGACGGCCAATGGGAATGGCGTCGTTCCATTTTTTCCGTAAGTCCGGATCGGATTCAAACCGAGGTTTCCACGAACCGGAATCAATGATTCCAGGCGCTACTGCGTTAACTCTCACTCCTCGATGCCCGTACTTAACAGCGGCTGATTTTGTCAGTCCCTCGACAGCGAATTTACTCGCTATGTACGCCTCGCTATCCGTGGCGCGTGAGCCGGCAATTGATGAAGTACTCACGATCGATCCACCGCCATGTTCGAGCATGTAGTTCAGTTCATGCTTCATACATAACCAAGCCCCCTTCATATTTAGATCAAAGGTCTTGTCCAATCTGTTTGTGGTGTCATGTGGCCAGTCATGAGGTGCTTTGAACCCTCCACCAGCATTGTTGAAAACAGCATGTAGTCCGTCGAATCTGGAGATAGTGAAATCGATGGCAGCTTTGACTTGATCTTCGTTAGTCACATCAGTCTTGATGAACTCGATGTTGGCCTTGCTTTTATGCAATTCTTCAACAAGTTGAAGTGATTCTTCTTCTCGTCTGGCTGCGATGACGATAGATGCGCCGTGATTAACCAGAACTTTCGCGGTGGCACGACCGATTCCTGAGCTGGCACCGGTCACGAAGATAACTTTCCCTTCGAGATTACCCAATGTGCGGTCATTAGTTTTTTTTGTGATGCTGACGATTTACTTGAATTACGGTCGACCCCAATGATGCGGGTTCATTACCGTGAGTTCATTGTCCTTAAGGTGTGATTTCAACCAAGCATGTGTTACATGGTTACGTGTGAAGATACTTGATATTATGGCAATCTACACCAAATAATTACCGAATCCTGACCAAATCTACACTATGCACTGCTCTGTTGAATTCAGGCAGACTTGGGGTTATGTCGCACAGTGATCAGTTTTCATTGGCTGATGTACGGATGAAGCAGGAAAAATTGTTGTCGAAAGGCTTCCGAACGGATGTTGCAATAGTGATGAACAGCCAAGAGCAACTCTCTTATCTAATTCATGACATGCGGTCAATTACAACGTCTGTCACATTGATGGTCGATCTTCTCGAGTTGGCGGCTAAGGCCGAAGATGATTCGCTCCAACGTGCGCGGGCAGTTTCCGCACAGAAGAGTTGCGAGCAAATGTCATCGCTTTGCGCCGAGGCTGCGATGGTTCTCACTGGATCCGTCGATGAGAGGTTTGCTCCACAGAAATTCAATCTATTGGAACTACTTGTTGAGGCAGCCGCGATGTACTCACCAATTTACGATCTCGCCGGCAAAAACTTGCAGATGAACGCGACAGGGCGGGCTCCACAATTTTTTGGAAACCGGTCACAAATATTTCGATCTATTTCGAACTTGCTAGACAACGGACTGAAGCACACGTCGAGTGGAGCCACAGTCATTATTGAATGTTCGGACAGCCTAGGTGAATTCGCTGTGGCGATTTCCGATGATGGACCGGGGCTACCTGAACTACAACTTGACGTGCAGCGTCCGATAGATACGTTGCCGGTGGTCGTAAAGCATCTCGCTAATTCATCAGGTGTGTTCTCTCCGGGCAGAGGATTAAGATTTGTGTCAGAGACAATCTCAGAGCATGGCGGAAACTCCACGGTGGAGATAAGCAAACGTGGTGGTTGCAAATTTACTCTTACGTTTCAGAAACAGTCGAACGGCTGATTCGAGATGCATTTACTGCTGGGCGCGTCCGTCGTTTCCTGTTCGGTCGGCTCGTGGGCAGTGAGCTAGCTCGACGTGTTCTACAAAAAGTACGAGCATGTGCGGTATTCACTGAGAATTATCAAGATGCGAACTAGCGTTCAAGAATGCTCATTAACAGGTCGTGTTTCCACTTGCCGTCGACCATAGCACTAGTGGAGCGCTGGCATCGCATGTGCTGGAGATACTGCATGCGTTCGAGCTGAGCACTAAATCAGGTAATCGAATAGAACTACCCACGACGTGCGAAAAACCTGCGCCGCTGGCAGTGGATTCGCTGGTGTTTGAGAACTAACTAGAACCAGAGCGGCTGGACCAATAATGTTTGCCACTTCGAACTTTCGTGTTCTTGGGTCGGATCGGTGATGAATTTCGCCATTCGCTGCATAACTGCCTTTTCGGTGCCTGCGGCAGTCTCTGTGATGAATTCATCCCACGCCCCCGGAATACCCTTGCTCAAATAGTGGTAGCAAAACGAAGAATATGTTCATGAATTCAAAGCTATGTCGTCGTAGCTAAATACCTCATGATCACTCCATGATTTTCGGTTTATTTTCATCGTCTGAACTCCGAAAATATGAGGACTGGAAGTTGCGTAATTGATTAGACAAAATTACAGTTCTGGAACGAAAGGACGTGGTCCTATGCTTAATAAAGTTCTTATTCCATTGGACGGATCGGCCAATGCCGAAAAAATAATCGGATGGAGCGAAGGCATAGCTGAATCGTTCGATTCAGATTTTGTTCTTCTGATGGTCGTCGATCCTCAGAAGATCGACAGGTCTGGTGAAGGCGCTGGTCGCGATCGACCTAGCCGCGATTCGCATCCTTTTGATAAGGCACCTGGAGTCGAAAAATCAACGGCCGAAGTAGCGTTCGGTGCCGTAATTACCACTACCGGAGATCCACCACTAGCCGGTGAATATATTGGCTATGGAACGCAGCTTATCGAGCAAGTTGCCCAGCGGGCGAATGCCTATATCGGTGATGTCGCAAAACGACTCACTATTCGAGGTTTCAAGGTTCGAGCAATGGTGACTATCGGAAATCCCGAGGAAGAGATCTTGAAAGTCGCCGAAGCGGAGGATGTCGACTTGATCACAATGGCGACCCACCGCGAGTCTATGTTCGCTCGAGGAGTGCTCGGGAGCGTAACCGACCGCGTAGTAACTCATTCGTCGATACCGGTACTCACAATGCGACCAGAGGGAATTTCTGAGACAACTCCAATGAAACCAGAAATCGTGCTGGTTCCGCTTGATGGTTCGGAAATTTCTGAAGCGGTAGTGCCTTTGGCCAGTACTATCGCGGCGAAGATGGGCTCTGAGTTACTGTTTGTTCGGGTAAGCAACATGACCTACCACACCGCCATGGGTGATGCAGGCATCTATTACACCAGTCCTGTTTCATATAGCCGAATGAGCGATCTGGCAGCTGAGTATCTTGTACCGTTCGTCGATCAGGCGAAAACGGCTGGTATTTCAGCTTCGATGCGAACCCCAACAGGTGGTCCCGTGAATTCGATCAATGCGATTGCTGATGAAAATGCAAACACGATGATCGTGATCGGAACTCGCGGTCAGAGTGGATTTAAACGACTGGTGGTCGGGAGCGTAACCGACAAAGTTGTCCGTACTTCCGGTCACCCCGTTCTGGTCGTGCCGCCGGTCGGTAAGTAAGGCACTTGTGAGCAGTTTTCCGAAACCGGTATTTCGCCCTAATTAGTGTTTGTTTCGAAATGCCACAAGTTTGCTGCTACGGAAAGTGCATGCCCGACCTTCTGTTTTAAGACCACGAACTCGCAGCTTAGTACGACCTGTTTTCTCCCACAGACCGTAGAAGGTAGTTCAAGTTCTATCTGCCCTTGATCATGTCAGCAGAATTCGTACTTGAAATAGGTTGTGGTACTGGAGTAGTGCTTCATCTCGTTCTTGATGACCTGCATCATGGACGGCTAAGTGGGCTCAACACTGCATCTGGAATGCTGCCCTCGACACGACTAATATTTTGGTGCCGAAGGTGGGAGTCGAACCCACACGGGTGTTACCCCAAAGGTGTTTGAGACCTTCGCGTCTGCCATTCCGCCACTCCGGCAATTGGGATTCTCGACTTTCGAGCCTGCGTGAGGCTTGATGCGAGTCGCAGGCTATCTATATTAGCGACGATTCTTCGCTCGTACATGGGTTAGCTGTAATTGTTTGAAATGGAATTTTCGATTGAGACGAACGGTCTCATAGAATCAAACGGTTAGAACTACGACAAGTGTGCCTCGATCGAGTGCCGAGTAATGGTAGCCGTGCTAACCTCCGGATTCGCCCGCAAACCAATGTGAACATGCCCGACTTTCTCATGCAAAACGAAGAACGACAGCTCGAACTAACGCGTCCACTGGCGGTGCTTGACGTGCAGTCGACCGGATTGGACCCTACTTCCGCTCGTATCGTAAAGCTTTCCGTTTTTCGTGTCGATCCCGACGGTACAGAGCGTGTGAAATCGGTGGTAGTCAATCCAGAAATTTCCATTCCTCCCGGTGCTACTCAAGTGCATGGGATTTCTGATCTGGATGTTATGGATAGACCTGTGTTTCGATCATACGCTCGGGCATTGGCTGACCATCTTGATGGGTGCGACCTAGCCGGATTCGGAATCGAACGGTTCGGACTCCCTCTGCTTCAGGCGGAGTTTGAACGTAACGGGGTCGAGTTTACAATCGAGGGCAGGGCGGTAGTCGATGCGATGACCGTGTTCCACCGCCTTGAACCGCGTAACTTGGTGTCGGCGTACTCACGATTCGTGGGTGGTGTAAGGGCGGATTCGGGTGATGATGCTCAGGGTGCGCACGCCATATTCGCAATTCTTCAGGGTGAAGTTAGAAATTCTGCCGAAATGCCAAGTAGCCCGACGGCAATTGCAGCCTGGGCTAAAGGAATCGATGAGTCGGCGATCGATCCTGAAGGCAAGTTCGTATGGAGCGAAGAAGGCGATGCACTGATTAATTTTGGTAAGCACCGTGGCGAACGATTGATCGAAGTTGTTGGAACTGATTTGCCGTATCTGAAATGGATGGCGGGATCAGATAATTTCGATGACGAAGTTCGGAAGATAGCCGAGTCGGCGACGGACGGATATCTCCCAGAACGCGGATCCGGATCCAATTCGGACGATTAAAACGGTCGACCGTCTTGAGCCTCTGAAAGCGGTGGTGGTGCGCCGTCGGTTCGTAAAACAGCGTCACCAGTGAACGTGATTTCAACACAGGGCATTCCATTGAAAATGCGCTTAGCGAAGAAGAATGGCCCCCACCACGGAAGCCGTAGGGCTCGGTTGATCTTCACTGACCCGAGCAGGATATTGAATTTAGTTCGCGGAAATCCTGGGCGCAGTGCCCAGTGTTCGATGAATGCGAATATGTTTGGAAGCTTTTCGTTTAGATCGCGAATTACACGAGCCTCAGCGGGTATATCGAACCACGGCTCAAATTCGACTGAGTGAACCGTTACTTCTGCATTGCGCGCCATACTGGCAACCCAATCTCGCTTCCCGGGGTAACCGGAAAGAATGATCTTATTCACGCCGTTTTCTTGAGTCCAAACGTATGTGGTTTCGATCGTTCTTTGCGTGCCGTTCTTGCGGGTGAGAGTGGTGCGAATATAAAAGCTATCGGAGAGGATTTTCTCCAGCTGTTCTGGCAATGTTGGGGCGGACATACGTTCAATTTTAGCTGTCCCCATCAAACACGGCGATAGTTTCAGGGTTGATATATATCGCCCCGGGGCCGTTTGTGATGGCCAGCGTTGCGACGCCGTCGGCGATCTGAAGTTCGACCATAGCAGTGTCACCGTCTTTCGTGACGCCACTTGCGCCACCATCTACCGTCACTTCACCATTGTGGGTGCTGCCAGAGATAAAAACATTCGAACCATCGCGAAGCCGCACTGCGATGTCGCCATTGGTAGTCGAAATTGAGTTCATGCCCGCTGCAACAATACAGTCGAACCAAACATGGGCATTAGTGGTTGCAATGTTCACGTTGCCATCGACCGACTGAACGGTAACTTCCGAGTTTGTGGTGTTGAGGTCGAAGTCACCGGTCGAATTTTTGACGGAAATTTCGCCGTTGGTAGTAGTTAGTGATGCTGATGTGAGTATGGCTTCTTCGATGCTGATGGGGCGATTTGTCGTCTGAATCACCAATTGCATACCCTCTGGAATCCTGAGTTCGATAATCGAATTCGCCGTTGTCGAGCCGCCAGCACTTATCGTCGCTGAAATGACGAAATGACTGCTGGGGTCTGGGGTGAGGCTCTGTGTGAAGAAATCAACGAACTCTCCGTTGTGGAAAGTAGCTGTGAGCTCGAGAGAGTCGGATGTAGCGCGTAGAACCTGAACTTCTGCGTTTTCGCCGATCACTTCAACGATCGCGGCAGGGCCAAGCTCGATAGTCGCCGTAGTGGTTGTGGTTTCACCACCGCCAAGAACGCACACTGGTGCCATCGTTGCAAAGGCCGCGATGGTGATGACCAGCGTTCGTAGACTAAAACTCATTTTGGGTGTGTCACTTGCTATCCGAAAAATGAATACGACTCAAACAGCGATCTTACACGTTCGGGTACTTGAAGTACGGATTGTGAAGGGATGGTAGAGGTTGACCAGGTGTGGTCAGATCACAGGCAATCTTTACGACAGTTGCGGAATACAGGTACTACTCAGAGTGGTTTTGATGAGGTCTGAAATACTACAATTGCATTGATGAGAACATGCCTAGATTTGCGAAACGATGCCGAGTTACCAAACAGGGCACAGTCCTTGAGGGACACGGCTTCAAGTGAATCCTAATACCGATTACAGCCTAAGACAAGTAAACATGCCAAAGAATGGCAGGTTTGGTCGGCGCTTGAATTGGAGCGACAGACTAATGGCCCTTGGCTTCGCTGTCTTACTGCTGTTTGGGTTGTGGTGGTGGTTGTTTTCGCCATCATCGTACGCGGTCAGCAGGGATGATCTTTCAGGTGTGTTGTACTACACCGACAGCATTACAACAGCTACTCAACATGAATTCTATGGGCTTTTTGGGCACGGTGATGCGATTGTGATCGTCGGTATTGGTAGTCACTACGAAGTAACCGGTAACAGAGCAGCGGATCTGCTTGTGGAGATGTTGGCGGGAGGTAACTATCCAGATGCCACACTCAAGCGATTTTCAAATGCCGTTGTAGTTTGTGGCGTACCTGAGGATTGTTCAAATATAGTCCGGCTTGTCGGGTCCAACGCTCGTGAGCGTGAATCCAGATGGGTCAGTTCACTGAATTAGAGTTCTACCGGTAGTAAATAATTGAGTCGGCCGGCATCGAGTTAGGACAGTTTCCAGTTCCGTTGACTAGGGCCATTTGCATACCTCCAACCTGAATTTCGATGTAGAACCAACGGCGATCAGAAACGTAACAGTGTGAAGTGGTGAGGAGTGACGGATCGAGCCAGGTCGGTTGACTTTTTTCGATTCGGACATCGCTGCCGATTCCACTGAGCGTCACGAAATCACCGGGCAACATTCCAATTGAAATTTTAGATTCTGAGAATTGGAGATCGAGCGAATCGAACCAAGCACCAGATGCTGCGCCAATGACATCTCGTTCTGTGGTTGTGCACTCGATACCTGAGAGCAGTCGTTGATCGTGTGTGCCGAATAAGGCGTACATCTGACTTTTCAGTGGTTCTTCGAAATAGTCGTACGGGCAAACGGCATGTATCGATTGGGTCATGTGGCCAATCTCGTAGCGTTCCTGATTGGCGAATTGATTTGTGTACGTTAGGTCGTATGCGCCAAAATCCCACGCACCAAATCCTCCCGCTCCAACTGTGTAGCCAATTAGTTCACCCGCTTGGAACGAAATGGCATCGGTGTGAGTGGTTGCGCTATTTGCGGACGCTGTCTTGGGTGATACAGCGGCGATCTTTGGCGCAACTTCCGAGATGTGGTCGAACTTGAAGCTGATTTCGCATGTCACATCGAAAAAAATGAGGTATTCGCTCGTATCCACTATCGTGTCGTAATAGGCGACCGAGGTGAGTACGGAGTCAGCGACCGCATACACGGGAACCCGAACGTTATTGCCATCAATCTTGTTCTGATTGTGCAAATAGGAATGGGGTTTGATCACACCTCCTGCGGGAGCACCAGTCGGGACGATCGAAGCTATTTGGGATAGATCAGTTGGTAACGCACTAAACCGTGCGGTTGGATCACTGGTGATATTACACGGTGTACCGGAGAGGGTAACAGGGCCACCGTTTTTTCGAATCTCGAACTCTTCATCCGAGCCGCAGGGTCGGAAGTAGCCGGTTCCTTCGTGGGTTACATCGGTCCAGCCTGAGCACGCGAGTTCGCTTGCGACTGTGATGGCTTCATCGACTGTTCCATAGTAGTGCTGTGGGAAGGGGCTGGTATTTGCGGTAGTTGTGACGGTTGCCTGAGGAGAGGGCATTGATCCCGGTGTTATCGGAATCACCGTCGGTTGAAATGGATTTCCAGATGTATCCGGATTCAGCGCCAACCAATATTCTGAGGTCAGTTGAAGTTGATCCCAAACTTCATCGTCAGCACATGCTCGAAAGTACGTGACCCCGTCGATTCTTATAGTTGCCCAGCCGGTACAGCCGAGGATTTCTGCCAGTGCTACTGCTTCTGACTGAGTTACAAAGTAGGTCTCTGGCTTGTCAAGATCGTGAGCTTCCGCTGGGGTGCCGATTACTAGTTCAGTAGCCGGGGAATCCGAAGGTTCCTCCTGTGTTTGGGCTGGCAGAACGTTGTGTTGGGATAAGGCTGTCGCAGAGACAACAGTTGGACCGGGGACCGACCCGCCAGGTCCTTCGATCGTCGGTTTTAGGTAGTACTGAATCTGCTGTGTGTCACAGGCGATGAAGGCAAGTGATACCAAGGCTGCCATGACAAGCAGCGCCCCAGTTCGGATATTGAGAGATCCCACCATCCTGTGAGCATTGCACGATTCGGTTTTTTTGACCAGCGGGATTGCACTCAACTGGTTCGAGATCAGGCTATCGATTACATGACATCGCCGATCGTTAAATTGACGTACAAGTGACCCATAACCATTTTGTTCACAGCTTGATCGCGCCTATATTGCGGACGGCACGTTGATAAAAATAACCACTATCTGTTTCGGCTTCTCATATGAACCATTCACCAGAATTAAAGTTCGGCGTTATCGCTTCTCAAAACGTGATGATCCCCATGAGAGACGGCGTACGGCTCGCTACCGACATTTATCGACCTGCTGACTCCGAAGGAAACGCGATCGAGAGCCAGTTCCCGGTACTCGTGGGGCGCACGTCTTACGACAAATCGAATCCAGTGATTTGGATTGACGCCGTTGTCAAAGCGTTTGTCCCTAGCGGATACGTGGTTGTGCTCCAAGATCTCCGGGGGCGGGGATTTTCAGAAGGTACTGGAGATTATTTCCACACCGCCAATCAGAAAGAGGGATTGGACGGCTACGATACGATCGAATGGGCAGCGGAGCAGTCATGGTCCAACGGTAAAGTCGGTATGGTCGGGGCGTCTCACGGCGGAATCGTCCAGAACATGGCATCGCTATATAGACCACCGCATCTTGCCGCATTGTGGGTCGACGTTGCTCCAACGAATGCATTCCGCTGGGAGGTTAGACAGGGAGGAGCGATGGCGCTGCACATGTATGGCGCTCTGTATTTGCACGGCTACGATTCGCAGGAGATCACTGGCGATCGTGTGGCCATCGAACGAATAGAGCGTGGTGCGGAACGGTTACGTGAGGAGATATGGAACCAACCGTTCATGGAAGGCGAGACTCCCATTGCCGCAGTGCCAAACCTCGAAAAAGTTTTGATGCACTACTACAGAGACGGTTCCTACACCGATTGGTGGAAACAGGAGTCGCTTGATCATGCGCAGCACTTCGACAGAATGGCCGATATTCCAGCCGTTTACAGCTCAGGGTGGTACGACCCATTTGCAGCAGAAACGTCCGAACAATTTGCTCATATGACTGCTAAAAACACGACTCCCCAACGATTGATATTGGGGCCGTGGAACCACGTGTCAATGCGGGGCAAGGGTGCGTCGTATGTGGGTGAAGTTGATTTCGGAGAGTCGGCAAATTGGGGTGATGAAGTTCTGAATGTCGAGCGATTCCGTTGGTTTGACCGATGGTTGAAAGGTATCGATACCGGTGTGGAGGATGATGATCCGGTTCGGATTTTCGTCATGGGTGGTGGTGACGGTTCTATCAACGAAGCGGGCAGAATTCAGCATGGTGGCCGATGGCGTGTCGAACAGGAATGGCCGTTAGTTAGGGCAGTCGACACCGCTTACTATCTGTCGCATGCGGGTGGATTGGAGACGTCTGTGCCAGATGATCATGCAGCTTCGACCGCATGGATTCATGACCCAAATAATCCAGTGCCGTCGATCAGCGGTAACGTGACCGGTTTCTACGAATGGATAGTTCTACCTAATGACCTTGATAGCGCATATGTTCCACAGCGGGCTCGCATGCGTTCGTTGATTCCAGACGGTCCAATTCACCAGAAAGAACGGGCTTCAACTGTAGTGCCAAACGATCGTCCACCGAATACTCCGCCTTTGTTGGCTGATAGGCAGGATGTGAATGTATTTCAGACCGAACTGCTTGAAACTGATGTAGAAGTCACCGGACGGATGACGGTGAATCTGTGGATTTCATCGGACGCGCTCGACACCGATTTCACTGCGAAGTTGATCGATGTATATCCACCGAGCTCAGAGTTCCCTGAAGGATTCCACCTGCCTTTGGAAGACTCGATCATTCGAGCAAGATTTCGTGACGGATTTGAGGATGAAAAACTCATGGAACCTGATGAGATTTACGCGTTACAGATAGTGCTACCACCGGTGTCGAATCGGTTCGTTAAGGGACATCGAATTCGGCTCGATATCTCATCGAGCAACTTTCCGCGATTCGATGTGAATCCGAATACAGGGGAACCGATTGGTCGCCACACACGGAACAAAAAAGCGACGAATACCGTTTATACAGACAGGGATCATCCGTCGCACATATTGCTGCCAATCGTGCAAGATGGGTGAGTAACTGAGGAGCCAGGTATGGCAAAACTTAATGAGTCTGATATAGCAGAGCGAATGCCAACCGTGCCGGGTTGGGCGGTCATCGAGGAGGAGGGGATAAATCGCCTTCAAAGCGTGTTCACCTTCGGAGATTTCACAGAAGCTTTGGCCTTCACGAACAGGGTAGGTGAACTAGCGGAGCATGCCGATCATCACCCAAGAATTGTGACTGAATGGGGAAGGGTGACGCTTACTTGGTGGAGCCACGATCAGGGCGGCATAGTCGCCAAAGATTTTGAGATGGCGAAAAGAGTGGACGCCGGATAGTTAGGATTCTCCGAATCCCGCTTGAGCTAACCGCGAGCCTGTTCGTTCGAAAGTAGTTCGATAGCCTGTACGAGCGCTTGGTGTCCTTGACTATCTGCGTCTGAACTCGATGCCTGGACTGATCGATACAGTTGCGCTATTAGACCGCTAATAGGAATTGAAGTTCCCGTTTTGGCAGCCAGTTGATCGGCAAGGCGTAGATCCTTTTGCATGTGCTTCACCATGAAGCCCGGTGAGAAATCGCCATCGAGGATTTTTGGACCGAGCGTTTCGAGTGCCCAAGATCGTCCGGCCCCGTCTTTTACAGCATTGAAAAAAGCCTGCATATCAAGACCGGATTTTTTTGCGAGCACAAATGCTTCGGCAACTCCAGCAAGGGCTGCCGCACCAATGATCTGGTTTGCTATTTTGGTGGTGTGTCCTGAACCGACCGGCCCCATGTGAGATACATTTCCACCCAACACGTTCAGCACAGGCAATGCCCGCTCGAACGCCTCAGCATTCCCGCCGACGAGTATGGAGAGTGTCCCTGCTTCAGCGCCGATCACGCCTCCGGTTACGGGAGCATCGACGAAGTTCGAGCCCTGTGCCTCAATTAACTTCGCCATCTTTTTACCCATTTCAGGGTCGATGGTGCTCATGTCGATCACTACTGATCCGGCTTTTAGCCCCTCTAATATTCCGTTTTGTCCGATAATCACAGCTTCCACATGATGCGAGTCGGGGACCATGGTGATGATGATGTCGGATTGTGCAGCAGTTTCGGCTGCTGAATCCGTAGAAGAAGCACCGAACTCTTTGGCTGAATTTACTGTCGCTTCGTTTAGGTCAAAAACGGTAACTGCGTAGCCAGCTTCGACAAGATTCCGTGCCATCGGCAAGCCCATCATGCCGAGTCCTACAAAACCGATTCGTTCGTTGCTCATTGTCTTTTCTCGCTAGTGCTCGACTGGTTGACTGAAGTGATTCAAATATGCCGGCTAATTTACATGTCCATCGAGGAATTGGGGCGAATATGAGCGGCTTTATTGAGCGGGAGATCAGTAGTGTTGATAGTGGCTGGATGGCTACTCGTCTGCAATTTGCCGGAGAAGTGCGCAAAAGGAGCATGAATGTACAAAGCCGTTTTATTTGACCTATTTGGAACCCTAATTGCACATCCATCGATGCCTGCATACAGGGGGATGGTTGCCGAGGTAGCCTCAATTCTGAACCAACCATACGAGATGTTCATCGAACCTTGGATGTCGATAAATGATGGTCGACTGGACGGAAGTTTCGGATCGTCGGAAGGCGATATTATTGCTGCCGCTGACTTAGTTGGAACGACTGTTTCGGATTCTCAGATGGCTCGTTGCATGAACCTTAGACGCTCGATAACGCGAGCGTTCATTACACCTAAACCTCAAGTTCTGAATTTGTTGGAAGAATTACGGAATCTTGGTTGCGTTATTGGGCTGCTAACTGACTGCGTCTACGATGTTCCTGCCGTGTGGTCTGAAACTGTTTTAGCTCCATATTTTTCTGCAATGCACTTTTCTTGTAAAACCCATATTAGAAAGCCTGATGCTCGTGCGTACCAAACCGTACTCGATCAACTGAATACTCACCCGGATGACGCTTTGTTTGTTGGTGATGGTGGTTCGGACGAACTGAATGGCGCCGTGAGAGCCGGCATCGATGCCGTGATGATCGCCGATCTGAAACTAACGCACGGCGAGGTGATGAGAGTTGGTGTCGTCGATTGGGACGGTCCGTTTGTAAGCACTATGAGCGAAGTTGAAGCTTACGTTCGAAATAGTCAATAACTCATTTGGGATGCCTCTAATGTCATCTAAGTTTGCGGGCTGAGAAAATCCAAGTAGTCCGGTACCAAACGTAGTTTCCACTCGATTGTGAAATTCGTGAGCCAGTCGATAATTGTCACTATTACCAGCGGTGGTCATTAGCCCTGAATTTCGACCGAGGCATTTTTGCTTTCTCGATATGGCAAAACGATTAGTGGTTATGTATGACGAACGGGTCAGTTCGGGTTGCTCTATACTGCCGGGCAATGAACAGAAAGCGATATTTCATACTTCTTACGACTGTCACTTTGACGCTGACTGGAATCATCGCCTGCGGCTCTGGAGAGAGCGATATTTCGTCAACGGGATCGATTGTTGACTCTGATGACGATACGGTGCAGATTGTGTTGCCAAGCCACGTTTTCACTACGGATGACGCAGCCGATGCTGGCTGGAAGAAGTCGAAAGAACTTTCACCCGAGACATTGCCCGATGTTGTCAGCGTTTGGTATGGGTTCTACAACCAGCGTGATGTGGAAGTCCGTGTGTACGAATCGCAAGTCATGGCGATTAGCTCAGGTCAGGAAATTGCCGATGTAGCAACCGGTCGAAGGAAGCCAGCTCCGTTCGCTTCCGGTGGAATTAGTGCGACCTGAACGAGCTATTCGACGTATGCGATTGTCGGAAACTTGATATTACTTTGCGAGATAAAGATCGAGGATTGCCAGGGTCTGTTGGACGATATAGGGCGATAAAATTTCGTTGAGTTTTGATATTTTCAAGGAGCACTCGTGGCCAGTACCGATCCAAATCAACCAAATATTGTGTTCATCCTGAGTGACGATCAAGGCGCATGGGCGATGAACTGCGCCGGCACGTCGGAGCTAAAAACGCCGAATTTGGATCACCTGGCTGAGACTGGAATTCGATTTGAGAATTTCTTTTGCGCTTCCCCAGTTTGCTCACCAGCCAGAGCATCAATTCTCACCGGTCAGATACCCTCACAACACGGTATTCAAGATTTTCTAAGGGCAGGAAATTCGGTCGATCTATTGGGTGATGGAAAGACGATCCAGTACTTGGCGGGTCGAACGACATATACAGAATTGTTGACAGAAAACGGCTATGACGTGGCTCTCAGCGGGAAGTGGCACATCGGCGATTCAGCGACTCCACAGGCAGGGTTCGCCTACTGGAATGTTCACGCCACAGGTTCGGGCAATTACTACAACGCTCCGATGTTTGAGAACGGAAAACAGTACACATCTGATGGTTACTTCAGCGATGTTATTACGGACAACGCGATCAGCTATCTGGATGATCAGAAGAGTTCAGATAAGCCGTTCTCAGTAAATGTCCACTACACAGCCCCGCACGCGCCATGGGGAAGCGAACAGCACCCAACTGAGTTGTATGACGACTATTTCGACAACTGTGCCTTCGACACCGTCAGGTGGGACTCTATTCACCCGAATCACCTTCTCAAAGAAGGTTCCTCAGGGAGTGTTGGAGCCAGCGCTGCGGAACGACGACAGTTGTTGAGCGGCTACTTCACTGCGATTACCGCTATGGATGAAAATATTGGTCGACTTATCGATTGGCTCGAAGTGAACGATCTTCGTGAAAACACGCTGGTCATATTCACTTCCGATAACGGTATGAGCATGGGTCACCACGGTATTTGGGGCAAAGGCAACGGCACTTATCCGGCCAATATGTACGATACAGCGGTTAAGGTGCCAACTTTAATATCAAGACCGGGTCATGTGCCCGAAGACAAGGTCGAACTGAACCTTCTCAGCCACTACGATCTCATGCCGACGATCCTAGATTACGTCAGACTCGGTTACCTGATTGGCAATGTCCGAGATTCTCTCCCCGGTACGAGCTTTGCATCGATTTTGGATGGGGAAATACAGGCTGGAGGTCGGCCGGTAGTCGTTATGGACGAATACGGTCCGACTCGGATGATCCGGACCAATTCGCTGAAATATGTTCACAGGTATCCGGATGGACCTCACGAGTTTTATGATCTGGCCAACGATCCCAATGAGACTGTCAACGCAATCGACGACATAGCGTTCAGGTCAATCATTAAGCACATGAACAAAGAACTACAGGAATGGTTTGATCGATACATGGAGCCCGAGCGTGACGGATCGAAGCAGGCCGTCAAGGGTAGAGGGCAGATCGATCTTGTTGGCGGAGACGAAGAGGCTTTCGCCCAAGACCTGACGTTCATGCGGGATTTGTAGTCAGATTTACGATTGAGATATGTACGGCTTAGGGACACCATGTTGATTAACGTTTTATTGATCGGAGGTAAGGGCACTATTGGTGCGGGTCTCCGTACGTACTTGCCTAAGCTGGATTCCGATTATCGGGTTGTATCGGTAGATTTGCCCGGTGCACCTGATCAGGCGACAGACCCGGCTGCGCATATGGAATTCGTCGAACTTGATGCAGCGAAGGACGATGTTGAGTTGCGTAAAGCTCTTGAGAATCGTGACTTAGTTGTCTATCTGGCGAGAAAAGATCCTCTCGGCGAAATGAACGCTATGACAGATCGTTTTTTTAAAGCAGTCATGGATGTGTGTCCGAATGCGGTCATTATTGGCTCGAGTTCAGTTCATGCGACTGGTGGTGCGTACTACGGATACACTCGAGAGGACAATTCACCGATAGCGAATCGACGATTCGATGAGGTTGCCCCGTGGCCAAAGCCACTGTCAGTCATGACTGAGCCGTGTCCGACTGGCGACTATGGTGTCGAGAAGGCTTACGTCGAAGCATGGTGCCATCGGTTGGGCGCACAGGGTCAGAGTGCCGTAGCTGCGCGATGGGGTGGAATTAACCCTACTAACGGAAAGAAACACGAAATCTCATATTTCACCGTGTGGTGTCATCAGGAAGATTCCGCCCGATTTGTCGACGCCTGCTACAAGACAGCGCGTGCAGGGAGACTTCGCCCGAGTGCTCATTACTATGTGATCTCGAACAACACGTACAACATCTTCGATATAGAAACGACGCGTCGAGAGATCGGATATGAGCCTCAACATGACGCTGAATCTATGTACGGCAGTGATGATGGGGCGATTTCGCTACGAATGGATTAACGGCGAAATGTAGCTGATCTGCAGGAGTTATTGGTTCCGCTAGTGCGTTGTAAATGTGACTTCGAATTAAGTAGATAAGTTTTCATGAGTATCCACCGGCGAGTCTAAATTGCATAAATACAGGAGTCCGATTCCTGATAAGGCAGGATCAGATACAGGCGATCAGCGAAAAGTTTCGCGGAGATTGTTCGATTCATTGCGAGCCAAGTTCGTGCGGGTGCTTTCCATCGTGCTTGGTGTGTATGCGCCGTTGGGAATTTTGTTTGGTGTGTTGGTGATGTTTATGCCACTTACAGGGGCAAACATTGATGAAGATGAATTCAAAGACCGACGTATGCAGTTTGGTTTAACTGCGATCGGTATCGTGGCTTCCGGTATTGCGTCCGGTTACGTCTCCTATCGCTCGTGGGAAATGGCAGCGAACGTAAGACGAAACAACAGATGCCGTGCCAAAGGTCTCGAATAATACCGAGCGGAATTTGGACTACGGTGTTGGTGTTATACCTACTGGGTTGGACGCTGCTCAGGCAGATTCAGCGATTCGGTAGTCGATACCGAATGTCATCTTCATCGGTGCAGCCGGTAGTTCGCTTATTACCGCTAGAGGGGCAGTTTCGGCTTTGACCACACTTGTCGGAATCGTGAAGCTAAATCGAGTGCCCTGCCCAAGAGTGCTCTTTACTGCGATATTTCCACCGTGAGCTTCGATGACGCCCTTAGTAATCGACAGTCCTAGTCCGGTGCCTGACACCGATCTCGTTGCCTCGTTATCTACCCGGAAGAATTTCGTAAACAGCCGAGTCTGGTCGGATTCCGAAATTCCCATTCCTTGGTCGATAACGGCCACTTGAAGGTTTCCGTTTTTGACACGACCTTCCATCGTGATGGTGGTTCCCGGTGGTGAGTACTTGTGAGCGTTGCTGACCAAATTCATCAGCACCTGAACAATTCTCGTACGATCCAGAATTACTGCCTGCCCACTTAGTTCGCCTTCGCACACAAGTTTCTGTCGTTTAGATGCGAGAAGCGGCGACATAACATTACGAACTTCATCGATCACACCGTCGAAATCAAACCCTGTCTTTGCGAGCATGACATCACCCGACTCGAGTTTCGAGTAGTCAAGAAGATCATTGATAAGAGTGAGTAGGTGGTTACCGTTGCTTTTTACGATATCGAGTTGCTTGAGGTTCCTATCTTTCTTCTCGCCGCCCTGATGTCTCGACAAGATGTCCGTAAAAGCGATGATGCTGGTGAGCGGGGTTTTTAGCTCATGCGTCACAGTGGAGAGGAATTTTGTCCTTTCCTCGTTGATCTGCTGTAGCTCGCGGTTCACCGAGTCGAGCTTGTTGGTTGCAATTGCCTGAGAAGCCATCTGGCGTTCGTGCTGTATCGATTTCATCCTCTGCTTCCAAAGCCGCATATCAGCTGCAAGAACGGTGGCAAGAAGTACGACAAATCCGATGGCCAAACTGGTCATCGTTGAACGGATAATCGGTGACCGCAATTGGCCGATGCCCCTAGCCAATGCTTCGGTGACATCACTTGTAACTCCAAGTACCACCACAATGTCCGCCGAATCACCATCGATGAACGGAATGAACGTTTCTACAACGTCAGCATTGTACGTTTTGCCGTACGGAGGCGAAACTTCGTAATCACGGATGAGGCCTGATGCGATCGATCCATCGGCTACTTTGTCGAAGATGGGAATTTGATCGATATCTATGTTCTCTTGAACGAATGTAGAGCTCCACACGAATTCGCCGGTTGATGAGTAAAGATTGAGTCGGACAATGTTCGATCCGTTCAACATCTCACCGATCGCTTTTGAGGACTCGTTAGTTCCGCCTAGTGGGAACAGGTTGCCTGCTGAGGATGAGGTAGTGAGCAGATCTGAAACCGTTTCTGCGATTTCCATCGCGTGCTTTACGGCTTTGTCAGATTCTGAGTCGATGACTTGTTTCTCTTCAGTTGACGAAGTTGAGTAGTTGATAGTGATCGCAACAGCGATAAACGTAAGGCTGGCTACGATGAGGAACAGGCCAGTCAAGCGGAATTTTCCAACCCCAAAAAAACCGGGTTTTTTTGGGGCTATCTTGATTGTTTGGCTGGAGTTCTGCATGTGGTGTCGGTGTCGTGTGCGCTAGTAATGGGGTACAAGATCAAAGAGTCGCAGTGAGGTCACTTGTTCTTGCCTTTGCCATTAGATTTTCCGGATTGACCGTGTGCGGGATCGTTGCTGGACATGCCGGAGTCTTCCTCAACCGTCTGGTGCAAATCGACTATTACTTCTGGTACAACTTCGATGACCGGCTCTACGATGATCTGGGCAGCGGCGTTGCCGTTACCACCAGCATTTGAATTACCTGAGTTTCCGGGTGCTGTGTCTACAACGACCACTTCTACAGTTTCTACAACCACAGGAGAGTCATCGATGACCGGCTCGTCTTCAAGAACCACTTCTTCGATGACCACTTCGTCTTGAGGGTCGAGGTCAGTGGTCACATCATCAACGAGAGTTGGAGTGTCGCCCGAGTTTCCGTTGTTATTTCCATTGCCGTTACCACCAGCATTTGAACTACCGGAGTTTCCGGGTGCGCTGACTTGATCATCAGTTGTGCTGACAAATACGACGGCAACAGATTCATCTTGTGTAGTAGTACCGTCATCCGCCGCTGTATCTGTTGCCGATTCATTGGTTGAACCGTTACTTCCCTTGCCATTCCCCCCGGTGTTGGAGGCTTCTGATTTGCCCGGTGAATTATCTTCATCAACTTCAGTACCCGTTACGACCGTTGCGGCACTTGAATCGTCAAGTGACTTGTCGCCACCCGTTACTTCGTCGTTGCTGAATGATTCATCGTCAACAGCATCGCCACTTTGGTTCTCGGAGGAGTCTATAGCAGGAGTGGCCAGAGCAATGTCGGTGCCAGAGTCGAATGAAGCGCCTGGTCGGACTTGTCGCCTGAAGGAATTGCTGGCTCATTTGATGCGTTTTTGTCAGCGGTTGTTGATTGCTCGCTGTCAAATGTAGGAGATTTTGTTGTTGTCGCAGGTGTTTCTGAAACTTTAGAGTTACCGCTTGAGATAACCGACACGACAGCAACAACGTCATCTTCTGAAGTTGTTGAGCTTCCAACTGAAGCGAACGAACCTGACGAGGTGTTGCCGACGTTGGTTGAAGTGCCTGTGCTTGAACTAGCCAATCCAATTGATGCAATGAGGGAACCGTCGTAGTCCGAAACTGCCATGATTCCTAATTCGGAAGCGACCGATGCGAGTACTTCCGAAGACATATCGTTGATAGATCCGAAACTATCTCGATCTATCGTTATTGCCATTTGAGCAGTTTCGCCATCTATCGAAATATTAGAAATTTCGATAGCGAGATGTTGACCTTTTGTAAGCGATTCGAGTGTTGTGGTTAGATCACCCTTGACATCAAGTACGGCTCGGTCGAAATGGACGATGAACTGACTTTGCGTGGCCTCTGACGGACGCGAAGTCGCTATGTGCCCCGTGCTCGCAATTGGTGCACATGCCGTAGACAGTGCGATTACCAAAATGGCGAGAGGCGATACATACCTTTTGAGGGCTTTGAGCAACTTTCGTTGCTGCACTTTTTTTGCAGCGAATACACGCGTTGCAAAAGGAACCGCTGTAATTTCGATTTTCATATCCATGATCACTTGTTCAGCCGATCTGTAGCTCGATCCAAAACACAAACCAGAGACGAATGTGGGGTGCCTCGGGTTATGTCCTATCAACATTGCATTTTTCTTAGAGTCATAAATCATCTGATGGGAGAAATTCAAGAGTGCTCAAAGGTTCAATCCGTGACCTTTGTGGCTCATAGTCTTGTGGTGGCTACTACTTAGACGAGCAGTGAAAACCGACCACTAGGAGTGCCCGCGGTGTGCTCAACGTTTGCTTGGAATTGGGCAGTTTTGGCTGTGCGGTGTGGCTCATAATTCGCCATTATTTCGAATGACAAACTCGCCAATTGACGGTCGATTTCAGGCAAGATTTCACATCACCGTTCAACGTAGCTAGTGAACTGTACCGGTGAGAGTCGTGGTCGAATGGTTTGAGGACAAAAAAAGACCTCGAACGTATCGTCCGAGGTCTTTTCTATTTACGAATGGAGCGGAAGACGAGGTTCGAACTCGCGACCCCCTCCTTGGCAAGGAGGTGCTCTACCACTGAGCTACTTCCGCCCTGTCTGACTCATTGCCTCACTCACTATGCCGGAGGAGTTGTTTTGGTGCCCAGGATGAGACTCGAACTCATACGCCCTTTCGGGCACTGCCCCCTCAAGACAGCGTGTCTGCCA
>JABMNN010000121.1 GCA_013204545.1 Chloroflexota bacterium
AGCATGTGTTGCAAGTCGTTCAAGATGTTCCTTGAGCGAATGAGTTGGAACCGCTACACACTCCAGCACTTCTACTGGAGCACGGTCAATATTTAGCCCTGCGAGTATGAAATTCAATATATTAAACCTGCCGTTTGTTGCCCCGACTGGCAGATTCGTTTGAAAGAATCCCAGCCTCTGACTCAAACAGTAGGTCAGTTCTGATTATCGTTCGACTGTAAAACTTATCACGCTTATTTGCGTCTTTTACCTAGTAACGTGATGAGTTTATGACGCTTGGTGATAGCATCAGCAAACCGACTTTAAAGGTATTAATCAATCGGAAGATTTTCATCCCGTCTCATGAGTATTCCAACGATAACCCCACCTACAGATCGCGGCTACTCAGTGCCCAACATATTTGTAACCACAGAATGGCTTGCTGAACACATTGCCGACCCTAACGTAAGAGTGGTCGACACCGATGTGCCTGAAGAGTACAACAAAAGCCATATCCCAACCTCGGTCAATCCAATCGATCACTACTACAAAACATCACTAGAGGTTCGAACCCACATTCAAGAACCGGAACAGTTCGCACAGACAATGTCTGATCTTGGAATCGATAACGAAACAACGGTAGTGGGGTACAACCGCTACGGCGGTGTTTATTCCTTCAGATTGATGTGGGCGCTCCACTACTACGGGCACACTAATATGAAGATTCTCGATGGTGGATTAGAGAAATGGGAAGCCGAAGGTCGAGAAACCACAACACTACCGTTCTCGGCATCAGGAACTGCTGGCACATTCACGCCCAAATCGAACGCCGATATTTTTGCGTCCAGAGATCGAGTACTGAGTTCGCTGGAGGATAGTTCGATCGTTCTGCTTGACGTCCGCTCCGATGATGAATGGACCGGTGCAAACAAACGCGGTGGCCCTCGTGGTGGTCGTATACCTGGTGCTGTTCACATCGAGTGGACGAATTTCATGACAAAAGGCGAAATTCCTGTACTAAGGACCGCAATAGAAATTCGCAAATTACTCTCTGATGCGGGAGTGACGCCAGATAAAAATGTCATCACCTACTGACAGGGTGGCATCCGTGCGGCGCACGGATTCTGGACACTGAAACTAGCCGGGTTCGAAAAGGTTCGAGATTACGATGGCTCGTGGCGAGAGTGGGCTGCTTTACCCTCATGCCCGGTCGAAGCTCTAACCTGATCTCAAACAACTCTCACGTGAACATTCCTATCGTGAAAAAATGACGTCGGTTCACGTACGTCGTCGGTACCAACCCAAAATTATGTGCGCACTCGCCTTATGGTAGAAGGTGCTAAATCCGAACGCGGCACAGCGACCGTACATACTCTAATTGGCTCCTCCTTATCGGTGCGAACTCCACCGAATTCCTTATTTTGAGCCCTATCATCCTCCACGATTCCAAATGAAATTCCAAAATCCACTTATACCATTAGTTGCCATCACAGCAGTCACCGCCCTAGCTACAGTCGCATGTGGCGGTGGCCTCGCCCCAGCCAATGCACCGACACAGGTAGTAGTGCGCCCCACATCTACGATGTCGACGGATGCGTCAGCACCGACTCAACCTCCGGTCATCTCACCAACGAATCATTTACCGCTCCCTAATTATTCTGAAGGAGTTCTCGAAGTTCATGGAGGCAATGGGTGGTTAAACTCAGAAGGGTTCACAATCGCCGATAAGACGGCCGAAAACAAAGTCGTGCTTGTCGATTTCTGGACTTACACCTGCGTTAATTGCCTACGAACACTACCCTTCCTAAGGGAATGGCACTCCAAGTACGCCGACAGTGGACTCATAATACTCGGAGTTCATACCCCAGAGTTCGAGTTCGAAAAAGACTACAGCAACGTTCAAGACGCTCTCTCAAGAGAAGTAATCGGCTGGCCTATTGTTCTCGACAATGATTATGAAACTTGGAATTCGTTCGGTAATCAATATTGGCCAGCCAAATATCTGATCGGGATCGACGGTCAATTAACGTATCGACACTTCGGTGAAGGTTCTTATGTCGAAACCGAAACGGCAATTCGCGAGGCTCTAACCGAGGCCGGATGGGATGTTTCTGAAATTCCTACCGGAACAGTCGATTCGTCAAATCCCGACCCAGCCGCAAACCGAATTACTCGTGAGTTATATGGTGGGTACGAGCGAAATTACACCCAATCGGGGTTGTATGCCGGCCAAGAGCAGTACTACATAGAGCCCGACGCTACACGTGAATACCTTGATGATGAAATCTATACGCCGCAACAGTGGTTTCTACAAGGACTGTGGACAAATGGACCAGAGTCGATCATCCATGCTCGAACCACGAAAAATCTCGAATATCACATTGCGCTCCAGTTCGTTGGTCGTAGTGCAAATGTGGTTGTGAACCCGACCGGAACTGAAGCTTTCGCTGTTTATATTGAGATCGATGATCGCCCGTTAAAGCCGGAAGAAGCTGGAATGGATGTGTTGTTCGACAGGGATGGGCGTTCGTACTTCAGCGTCGATGAACCTCGCCTATACTCGTTTCTCGAAACACCGGAGTTCGGCGAGCACATCATAAAGCTGGCATCTGATTCAGACGATTTCGCTATATTCGCCTTCACCTTCGGCATCAACGATGGTGGAATTTAATGCCTTCACTCTCTCTGATTTACACCACTCGCCGAATGGCGTTGCTTATCGCGGGAATCGCTAGCATCGCCTTTGTCGCATGTGCATCATCCGATACTAAGGAAGTTGCTTCCACTGCCCCGTCACAGCCATCGGCCGATCAGTCGGACCGAACGGGAAGGGAATCTTCTTTCACTTCAGTTGAACCAAGTTGGACTGTGATCTCAGACAAAATCTATCTCGAACTTGCTACGCCTGATCTTGGAGTAGGCATTCAGCGGTTCGGCGTGGTGCTGAGCGATGACACAGGATTACTCAAATTTCCAGTCGTCAAGTTCACTGCGAACCACTTTCCAAACGGATATGAATCAGAGCCAAACATTGAAATTTCTACAAATGCGTTGGGACGTTTTTACGAATTCCCATTCGGTACACGCGGAATTCATTCGACTGATATCGAGTTCGGCCGCTCTGGATTGTGGTCTGTATTTGCAGATATCCCGCGCCCAGATGGATCAAGCGCACATGTAGAAGTACGGTTCCCTGTCGCGGAGAAGGCTCATTCGGTAACGGTTGGGCAAACTGCCCCTGCCAGCCAAAATCACACTCTTTCGAGTGAAGGTGACATCGCCAAACTCACAACCGGAAGCCTTCGAGATCCTGATTTGTACGAATTCTCCATAGCGGAAGCGCTCAAACGAGATCGACCACTGCTGATCGTTTTTGCCAGCCCTGCCTTCTGCACAAATGCCGTCTGCGGACCGCAAGTCGAAGTCGCCAGTGAGCTACGAGTTACATACGGCGAACAGGTCGATTTCATTCATATCGATCTCTATACGAATCCGCACGAAATTCAAGGTGACCTGAGCAAAGCGCAACTAACTCCCATCCTCGAAGAATGGGGGCTTTCGTCACAGGAATGGACGTTCATTGTCGATTCATACGGTACCGTGACACATCGGTTTGAAAATTTCGCACCGAAGCCAGAACTGATCATGGCACTCGATCAAGTGGTCGCAAATGGTTAATAGATTCCGGCGAGCAAGCCCACACACCAGCAATGCCACCTACAATCCGTGCAACCAACTTCCACTGATGTACAGGATCATAACTTGACCGACTGGCTGGCGCTCGCCAAATCGCACAAAACAGAGCTTTTCGATCTGATCGAAAAGCTCGTCCTTATCGAAACTCCTACTAGCGACAAAGCGGCAAACGATTACATTTCGTCGATTGCTGCAGATCTGATGAAATCCTTAGGTGGAGATGTCAAAGTTCATACTCAGGATAAATACGGCGACCACGTCACAGCCGAATGGCCATCGAGTGAGGGCGGAACCAATCAGCATGCATTTATAGTCGGTCACCTCGACACAGTATGGCCAATAGGAACCCTTGAACGTATGGGCTACGCCGAACAGGATGGACGCCTCTACGGCCCCGGCGTGCTGGATATGAAAGCCGGAATTGCAACGACGATCATCGGACTTCGGGCTCTACAAAAAGAAGGCCTCTGGCCAGATCGTCCCATTAAAATACTTTTCAACACCGATGAGGAGGTTGGAAGTCCATCTTCTCGACCGTTAGTTGAAGAATTAGCCAAAGGTGCTGAATATGCGCTAATCATGGAACCCGGCCAGGCAGGGGCCGGAGCACTGAAAACACAACGAAAAGGCCTTGGTGAATTTCGGCTACATGTCGAAGGTAAGGCAAGCCACGCCGGAGCGTTTCCAGAACGCGGCGCATCGGCTATTCACGAACTTTCTCACAGAATTATCGAACTCCAGGCAATGAACGATTGGCCAAACGGAATTACAGTGAACACCGGGCTCATCTCCGGTGGTTCGGCAAGAAATACAATCCCGGCGTCGGCTGAAGCAGTGATTGACGTTCGCGTTCGTACAAACGAACAAGCAGCTGAAATCGAATCGACGATCCGAGCATTAACTCCAACTATCGAAGGCACTTCTCTTACGATCACTGGTGGATTCCATCGACCTCCCATGGAACGAACACCTGAGCTGGCCGAATTGGCAAGAAAATTAATTGGCTGGTCGAACGATTTCGGATTTGAACTTACCGAAGAATCTACAGGCGGGGGCAGCGATGCAAATCTTACCGCTGCCATGGGGGTGCCTTCGGCAGACGGACTCGGGTCTAAAGGCCTTAACCCTCATGCTGAAGGCGAAAACATCGAAATCAGCGAACAAGTCAACCGTCTTGCATTATTCATGAAAGCGATAAACTCGCTTTAAAAGAACCACGATGACTCAGCAGATAGATTCGACTTCACGGACCCAAGATGAGATCCGACGCTTGGCCGTCGACCGTGGAAGCACGTTGAATCTCGATCGAATCCTTGTGCCGCTCAACGGCTTCCGGCGCTCCGAGCAAATACTGCCATTCGCATCGATGCTTGCTGACTGGTTTGCCGGTGAGATCACTTTATTTCACAGCCTCCCGCCGACTCATCCTGCACGCGGTGCTCGGCCCGGCCAGGTCCATTACCCAGACGCTTCACATGATCGCGGAACATCACTCGCAGCAGCATACCTAGAAGAGATCGTGAGCCGACTGGGACCACACGGTGTCAAGTCTCGATGGGGAGTAGCGACTGGCGATGCCGCATCGATGATCACATCTCGTTCGGCCACAAGCTCGTTCGGGATTGTGGCAATCGCAACGACAACCCGTTCACGTCCACATCGTTTCATTTCACACGGGCTGTTGGACGAATTATGGCGTACAACATCCGTTCCGCTCCTTATTGTCAACCCGCATCACGCCACATTGAACGGTGTACCTCCGCAAGCTCCGAAAATGCTCATCGTGCCATGTTCATTTGGTATTGCAGATTCAGCACTACCATTGGCCAATGCAATTGCAGGTGCGAGCCGATCGGGTGTGAAGATTGTGCTTGCTCGATCAGCATCATCAGCGGAGATCGAAAATGAATTGATCGACAAGTTCACCAATGACGGGATTCACATCGAGATCGAACGAGGTTCGAAAGATTTAGCGGAGCAATCTCTCAATCTTCAGGCAGAAAATCCTGGGTCATGGCTGGTCGCCGGATCTCGAATGCGCTCTGGATTGACCAGATCGGTATTCGGAAGCATTGCCGATACGATTGCTCGAGATGCTATTGGTCCGGTAGTGGTGGCTCCCCATCCTGAAGTGATGCGAAAGCGTAAACGTTCCGCTCGTGCCGCTACGCGCGATCTCGCCTCGTCACTGTAGATCGACATAGATCAACGCTTAAATCAAGTTCGATAGTGCTCTGTAGATGATTACTGAGACTCTTCTTTATTGCGTCGAATGTAGTAACCACCTAGCGCACCAACTGTCGCACCGAACCATGTATAGGGAATTAGTGCCGCCGTAACCCACACCCAGAGCATGGTCGGAATTCCAATGATTTCATCGACACCGAAGGCGAATTTAATTAATAGAATCACGATTGAAGGCACCAGCATTAAGCCCGCCATCAACCCACCAAACTTCACAATCCCATCTTGGTCGATTTTTGCAACACCGCCACCTATAAACCCCGCAATAAACGGACTCAATGGCACCGCTACATAATGCACGATCGGAATCACGAGCGAGGCCAGCATAATTCCAAATCCGACCAGAACTCCGTTCAGCATCGAGATTCCCCTATCAAACCTTGTATTTTGGCAACTTCGTAGCAATCTACTCAGAGTACGGCGAGTAAACCTTCCCGCAAATAGCCCATCACGCCGAACATCTATTACTCGCCGAGTCTGACCGTCTAGCTGAACACGTGATTTCCAGCAAAAATATTCCGCACCGGACACCGAGTCGATATCTCTGAGAGTCGCTCAAGTTGGGCGCTATCCAAATCACCATGCAGCACCAGATCGATCTTGAATTGCTCGACCATACCGCCGATCTGCTCAACATTTACAGCGTCATCGGCATGAATACGGTCATGCTGAATATCGACCTCGATCCGTTCAAGTGCCACTTTTTTCGCCGGGCATATAGCAGCAACGTCATCGTCATACACGACCCAAGAGCGCTCAGAAGTAGATCAAACGGACCCGGTCCAAATCCATCACCCACTCCAATTGGTTCGTCAGCGAACCAGGAATGATCGCCCGCTTCAATACGAACTTGAACGTTTTGAACACTTTCTACTGAAACTCTCGCCATAGATAGTCTCTCTCACTCATGCTCAACGTACGGCGTATTGCGCCATCTTCAATGCCACTAGTATCTTCCAATCTTGCGCAACACCCCGTACGGTATCCATCATCACAATTTTCCACTATTGATCCGTTTGCATTCGCAAACTATTTTATGAACTCGCTCGAATCATGCCTAACCAAGATGGCTCGCTGACTGGATCCGACAATATCACGCTGACACAGATGCTCAACCGAATCATTCCGGTCGAAAATTCTGAAATGACTGCAGGGTCGCTTGGGTTACAAAAATTGATAGAAGATCGAGCAAACAACGATCCTCCATCGAGAACCGCGTTATTGAGAATTATCGATGCGCTATCACTCGACCTGATGGCGCACGCTGTTGGCGGCTTTACAGCCATGACTGAAGAAGAACAGATCGCTGCACTCCACAACGTAGAAACCTCTCTACCATTAGAATTCAATACGATGCTGGGCATAGTTAGAGACGTGTACTACGCAGATGATCGCACACCAGACAAGCCGACAAGCTTCGATACTGAGAACGAAGCTTTCGGGAAGATCGATGTCGAAGACGAACTGATGAGATCGACGTCATCACGACGAGGTAAACGCAAGTAGTCGCGGTTCGCCATATAGCGATCTGAGGACCAATTGAACAGCGAAACCATAAAAGTTCTATTCGACACTGATATCGGCTCCGATATAGACGATGCTGTTGCGCTCGCTTACTTACTAGCTCAACCACGGTGCGATCTACTTGGAATCACGACTGTCTCAGGCCGCCCCACGGAGCGCGCCAAACTTGCAAGCGCCATATGTAAAACCGCTGGTGCGAATATTCCGATCATACCAGGCTATGAAGATCGACTCGATGGTCCAACTCGCCAACCAAATGTGCCACAAACATCTGTGTTACCGAGTTGGGCTCATGACACTGAGTTCAGCAATCAAGATGCCGTAGATTTCATGGCAGAAACCATCCGAAACAACCCACACGAAGTCGTGCTACTTGCGGTTGGGCCGATGACTAACGTTGCTCGCCTATTCGAGAGATACCCGGAATCTGCCGGACTACTGAAGACACTTCACATGATGATCGGAAGATTTACGGATGATCCCGTCTTGCCTGTTTCTGAATGGAATGCCCACTGCGATCCAACTGCGACACATGTGATTTACACAACCGAAACAACTCAGCACACGTCCCTCGGGCTCGACGTAACCCATCAGGTAGTAATGGACTCTCATCAGGTGCAAGAGCATTTCCAACATCCACTCCTCAAGCCGGTGTATGAAATGTCGGAGGTGTGGTTCTCGGCGCGCGATGAATTGCGATTCCATGACCCGCTAGCCGCTGTCACGCTGTTCGATGAATCGATATGTGAATACGAACAGGGGTTGGCAATTGTGAAGCGCTCCGATGATCGTTCCGATGGTGAAACTGTATGGTCGCCAGACGCGAAAGGACCGCATCGTGTTGGTGTGACAGTCGATACGGCCCGTTTCTTCGATTCGTATTTCGGAGTGTTTAGCTAGAGCCCATTAACTCAGGGCATCACTTCGTGACTTGGTCGCTCATCCCAATCCTCCCTCTGATTCCCTTTAATGCAAGGAGTCAGAATTACCCCGTCTCAATAAATACGACAACACTTATCACATGAGTGTCGTTACGTTAGATCGAACGTAATTTCGAATTCGGCGCAAATGCCTCGGAACCAATCGACAACCTCAGGGTGCAGTGGCACGCCGTTTGCTCGTCGTTCGATTCGGGTCTCATGCTCGGGCAAGCCAGCGTAGAGAACTCGCTCTTCACCTGGCATCGGCTTTGTGGCAGCAAGCCCGCTCACCATGCCGTCCATATTCGCTTTGAACTCATCAACATCACCAAATGCATCGACTGAGTAGGCAGCTACAAAGTGTGCACGCCTAGTGCGGGACAGTGTCCCGAAACCTGGTGCAAAAGACAACTGGCCGCACAAAATGTCGACGATCACGCCGAGACCGTAGCCTTTGTGTGATCCAAGTTCACGAGTTGAGCCCAAAGGCAACTGCATCCGAACAGAGTTTGCAGCGAAGTCGGCGGTGTCTCCACCTTTCATATCAGGTGTGCCGTCATCGTTAGCAACCCAACCCGGAGACATGCCTTTACCCATTCGATTCGCAAGACCAATCTTGTTTCCAGCAATAGAAGTCATCGCTGCATCAAACATGAATGGTGGTTCGTTCTTTCCGGGCGCTGCGAACGCTATTGGATTTGTGCCCAGCTGTGGCTCCGCACCGAACGTCGGAACCATTGACTTGCCACCAGCGGTCATACACCAGCCGATCATGTCGTGTTCAACCGCCATCATGGCGTGATAGCCGGCCGCACCGAGATGACCAGAGTTTCGTATAGCGACAACACCAGTTCCCACTGCCTTGGCTTTAGCGATGGCAATTTCCATCGCCTTGGGAGCGATCATACAGCCGAGTCCGCCGTCGCCATCGATGGTCGCCGTGGAAGGCGTCTCTTTTATGATCTTCATTTCTGGAATCGGGTTCGACGCGTTCGCGTTGTACCCGGCTACGTAAGCCCGCAGCATGTTCGAAACACCGTGGGTGTCGATACCGCTCTCATCGGCGAATATAAGAACATCGGCACCAAGTTTGGCCTCTGATTCCGGAACGCCGCATTTCATAAATACCTGCTCGGTGGCAGAACGTAGCTTGGCTACATCCACCCGAACGGCAATGTCATCTGGCACCTGAAAGTGCTTTAGCAATACGAACCTCGCAATATGATCGATAGAGCGTCTTGGGTAGCTTCCAACTCTGGAGCTTGCATAGACACTTAAACCCTGACGAACCGCCGGAATACTAGCATCATATTCACCAAAGATTCACGCGACGTTGAGATTTATGATCGTCGATTTGCTAGGCTAAAATCGTTCAGATTTGGAAATGTCGTTGGCTTCGCAGTTCTCTGCGAAGCCAACGACATTCAACAATCGGGGCTGTAGCTCAGTTGGGAGAGCGCGTCGTTCGCAAT
>JABMNN010000122.1 GCA_013204545.1 Chloroflexota bacterium
ACGTTGTGACAATTCCAGGGTCGGTGTAGTCGTCAGCAGGTACGTACACAGCCTGGAAAGATGTGATCGAACCGTCTTTGGTCGAAGTAATACGTTCCTGAAGGTCACCAATCTCTGTTCCCAGAGTTGGCTGATAACCCACGGCGGAAGGCATTCGACCGAGAAGTGCTGATACTTCCATTCCGGCAAGGATGTATCGGTAAATGTTATCGACGAAGAGAAGCACGTCTTGCTTCTGGACGTCACGGAAGTACTCCGCCATCGTCAAACCGGTTAGGGCAATTCTGGCTCGGGTTCCTGGTGGCTCGTTCATTTGACCGAATACGAGTGCAGTGGAATCCATTACTCCGTACTCGATCATCTCGTGCCAAAGGTCATTACCTTCACGAGATCGCTCACCAACACCTGCGAACACGGATACACCGGAGTGTTCCTGTGCGATGTTTCGAATGAGTTCGGTAATAATTACGGTCTTGCCAACACCAGCACCGCCGTACGCCCCGATCTTTCCACCCCTAGCGAATGGTGTGATCAGGTCCATAACCTTGATGCCGGTCTCAAGAACTTCTGTGGTTCCTGACTGCTGGTCGAATGCTGGTGGCTTGCGGTGAATAGGCCATCGTTCGGCGTCAGCAGGAATTTCTGCTCCACCGTCGATCGGCTCACCGAGCACGTTCATCAGTCGACCGAGTGAAGCTGCGCCCACCGGAACTGATACTGGTGCACCGGTGTCAGTCACCTCTGTACCACGAGCCAAACCCTCGGTAGCACCGAGAGCTAAGCAACGTGCCCAGCTGTTACCAACGTGCTGCTCTACTTCGAGCACCAACCGTTCGCCGTCGTTTTGTAGTTCGACGGCTGAATAAATTTCAGGTATCTCGCCGGCCTTGAACTCAACGTCCACAACCGTGCCAATTACCTGTACTACTTTGCCTTTGCTGCCCTTAGCCATTACTGAGGCTCTCCTGGTCTTGCGATTCCCGCCCGGTGGACGGCCGTTTTGATTAGCCTTCCAAGGCGGCCACGCCACCCACGATGTCAAGAAGCTCAGCAGTAATTGATTCCTGCCTCGCCTTATTCAAGTCGAGAGTAAGACCCTCGACAATCTCGTTCGCATTATCGGTTGCATTCTGCATTGCGATCATGCGGCCCGAATGCTCACTAGCAAACGCTTCAAGTATTCCGTGGTACACCTGCGTTTCGATGTATCGCGGTACGAGCGACTCAAGCACCTCTGAGATGCTCGGCTCGTAAATGTAATCAAGCTCTTCCAACTTCTCCACTTCGTCAGTACCGCGCTGAGGCGCCTCGACCGGTAGAAGTTGCCGAGCAACTACTTTCTGCACAGCGGTATTGATGAACTGTGCATATATAAGAACGACTCGGTCGACACGCTCTGAGCGGTACTCATCGACCAACATCCTTCCAATGGCGACCGTATCGTTGAGCGTAGGCCGGTCTGGAACAGAGAAACTTGCCAACAAATCGTTACCCGTTTGAGTAATGTATCGTTCGCCCTTCCGACCAACGGCGATAACGGAAACTTCACCTTCTTCGTTACGAATGAAATCGGATGTGGAACGTTTGAGGTTTCCTACGATAGCTCCGGCGAGTCCACGATCAGGAGTAACCAAGAGTACGAGAGTCTTCTTCACCGGTCGAACCTTCAGAAGGTCAACTGTTGGTGCATCTTCGTCTCGTGCAGCAAGAGCAGCAAGGTCGCCAAGTACCTGTCGGATTCTGTCAGCATAAGGACGACCCGCGCGCACCATATTCTGGGCACGGTTCATCTTCGACGCTGCAATCATTTGCATTGCGCCTGTGACTTTCGCTGTGTTGGAAACCGATTTGATTCGGTCTCGTAAATCCTTAGTACTCGGCATTCTTGTCTCTGTAAGTTTCCGTGATCGCTATTTCAGTTCAGGAGTGCCTAGAAGCTGACTGTTTGCTTGAAAGCAGCCACAGCCTCATCGAGTTTCGCCTTATTTTCGTCACTGAGCAGGCCCGAATCTTTAATCGATTTCAATACGTCTGGCAAGTTAGCGGCGGCGTAATCGTGCCACTGAGCCTCGAAAGCCCGAATGTTCTCAACCGCAATATCGTCAATCGCACCAGAGTTTGCGATGTACAACACCGAAATTTGGGCCTCTGTCGACAGTGGAGAGTTTTCATCTTGTTTCAAAATCTCAGTAATTCGTGCGCCACGCGCAAGTTGACGTCGAGTCACTGCGTCGAGGTCGTCGGTTCCGAATTGAGCAAACGTAACCAGCGCTGCGTACTGCGCCATTTCGGCCTTCAACGATCCTGAGACCGCCTTCATCCCTTTAGTTTGAGCAGCTGAACCCACACGAGTAACGGAAATACCTGAATTCACTGCAGGTCGAACACCTGAGTTGAACAAGTCTGGCTCAAGGAAGAGCTGACCATCGGTAATCGAAATAACGTTGGTAGGAACATAAGCCGAAACGTCACCAGCCTGTGTCTCAATAATCGGCAGGGCTGTGATCGATCCACCACCAGCTTCTTCGTTCAGGCGAGCAGCCCGTTCAAGTAAACGTGAGTGGAGATAGAAGACATCGCCGGGATATGCCTCACGACCCGGAGGACGGCGAAGCAGGAGTGACATCTGTCGGTAAGCCCAAGCATGTTTCGTCAAATCGTCATAAACGATCAGAACGTCTTGACCTTGAGCCATGAAATATTCAGCAATAGCGCAACCCGTGTAAGGAGCGAGGTACTGCATAGCGGCAGGATCTGAAGCATTGGCGGTTACGATAACGGTGTTATCGAGTGCGCCGTTTTCTTCCAATCGAGTTACAACCTGAGCGACCTTGGATGCACGCTGCCCGATAGCTACGTATACACCAATGATTCCGCTGTTCTTTTGGTTGATAAGCGCATCGATACAGACTGAAGTCTTACCGGTTGCACGGTCACCAATGACGAGCTCACGCTGACCTCTGCCGACCGGAACCATCGCATCTACGATCTTCAGACCGAATTGCACTGGCTGGTCCACCGATTTTCGAGCGCCAACACCAGGTGCGATCTTCTCGACCGGGTATGACTCGGTGGTTGCAATAGCACCTTTGCCGTCGACGGGAACACCGAGAGAATCGACAACTCGACCCTTCATGGCCTCACCGACGGGGACCTCAATAATTCGGCCTGTGCTGCGAACCTCGTCACCCTCTTTGATCTGGAGGTAGTCACCGAGAATTACAGCACCAACCCTGTCCTCTTCGAGGTTCAGTGCTAGTCCAAAAATATCGCCGGGGAATTGGAGCAGCTCGCTGTACCGGACTCCTGAGAGACCGTGAATCTGCGCCACACCATCAGCGGCTTCAACAACGGTTCCGACATCTACCTGAGTAATGTCGCCACCGAAATTTTCTATTTGCCTCTTGATAACTGAGGCTATGTCCTGACCTCGTACTGCCATCGGACTCTCTCTCCGGGTAAAACCCGTGTAACTTGCTCTACAGGCCTGATCGATCGGCCATTTTGACCTTAATCGACTGGCCGCTCGGCCAACGAATTACGCATCGCTCTCAACCGAGTCCGTGTGCTCCCATCAATCAGGCGGTCGCCGACTTTCGCCACGACCCCCCCAATAATGCTTGGGTCAACACGCTCAGTAATTTTCACTTCACTACGTCCAACCAACTTCGCCAAACTAGCAGTAATTTTACTGCGAGGAGCGTCATCGAGTGGCACTGCCGTAATCACTTCGGCTCTTGCGATACCGCGGTGCTCATCGGCCATCTCACTAAATAGACGGTAAGTATCCGCGAATTTAGTTATGTCACGGTTCACCGTCATCAGGTTTACCGTATTTCGCACTAGCACATCAACATCCGAAAAAAGTTTCCCGATCCCGTCGAGCTTTACGCTGTCCGGCACCTGCGGAGCACTGAGAAAACTCAGCACATCTGTGTCGCCCAGAACAACAGCCGCCAGCGCGAGGTCTTTCTCCCAACGGTCGAGGTTGTTCTTTTCTTTAGCCAGCTCGAAAGCTGCCTGTGCGTATCTTCGTCCGGTTGCTGCCATTGCTAATCAGAGACCCCTATTAGGGGAGCCCTAGTTATTCCTCTTGCTGAGTCCCTCTTCCAAGACCTTATCGATAAGTTTGGAGTGAGACTTCGCATCAAGTGATCCTTCAACGATTCGTTCTGCGGCCGCTATAACAAGACTCGCAAATTCCTTGCGAACTTCTTCCACAGCGGCATCCTTCTCGCGACCAATGTCAGTCCTTGCACGTTCGATCATTGTTTCGACCTCTACACGTGCACGTCCCTGCTCTTGTTCACGAAGCTTCGAAGCTGCATCGCGTGCTTCAGCAACAATCTTCTGGCCATCGATACGGGCTGAAGCGATTTCCGCTTCCACTCGTTCGGCTGAAGATGCCGCTTCTAAACGCGCGTTCTCAGCTGCTTCCAAACTTTCCTTGATCTTCTGTGCACGACTGTCGAGCATGCCCATAATCGGGCCATACGCCAACTTGTACAACAAGAAAAACAGGATCAGGAAGCTAACCAACTGAGTTAGCAACTGCTGAAGTGTTATTCCAAGCGCTTCCATATTCGTTCCTTTATCGGTTATGCCGACGAATCAAATTCGCCGTCACCGGGCCGCTAGCGACTCCTGAGCAAGAGAAAACTCTCACCCAGGCAAGTCATGCGGATTCCGATTGAATTAGACGAATAGGATGATGATCGCAACAACCAACGCATAAATAGCGATAGCTTCTGCGAACGCAAGGGCAAGAATCATGTTCTGCTGAACAGGACCGGTAGCCTCAGGGTTTCGACCCAAAGCTTCCATTGCCTTACCTGCCAACAATCCAATACCAAGGGCTGGGCCAAGGGCACCGAAGCCAATTGCTATTGCTGCTGCCAGAGGCTTTATTGCATCTGCTTCCAACTGATTTCTCCTAGTAACTTCGTTCTATGCGTCGGTGGCCAATCACAATGATTCATGTCGCCCACCACGCCCGTTTCAAGAGGATCGCTGTTCTCAGTGATCTTCCGCGTGGCTGTCGTGATCACCGTGACTCGCGACTGCCATGACGCCAAATACAAGAGTGAGCATTGCGAAGATGTACGCCTGGATAACGCCCACAAACAATTCCAGACCCATGAACGGAATGATTCCGATCAGCGGTAGCAAGAATGCCATCGCTATCAACAAAATTTCTCCGGCAAACATGTTACCGAATAGTCGGAAAGTAAAACTGATAGTTCGTGTCAGCTCACCGAACGCTTCAAGTACACCTACAAAAGTAGCGATCGGCCCCTTTGTGATCGGGTTGACTAAGAACTTCCCACCGTAACCACGCACACCCAACGCTCGGAAGCCCCAGAGTTGGACTGTGAACATCGCAATGATAGCTATTGCAAGAGTTGTGTTGATGTCAGTACTCGCACCGCGAAAGTAAGGGACCAATAATCCAGCAGTTCGACCGGTGAAGTTGTAGTCGGTTTCCTTGTCGCCACCCACATCGTAAGTAAACTTACTCTTCACAACACCGGCTTCGATGTCGTGGTGAATACTTTCAAGAGTCCCCACGTGAGCAAGGTCATCGCCGTGCTCAATCGCCAACTCGATTTCGTGGAGATCGGCGTCGGTAAAGCTAACGATCTTGTTTAGTGGAACGCGTGCCTGTTCGCCTTGCCCCAGAGGAACGAATATCCCGTCGAATGCAACGAACGTGTCACTGCCGTGTTCTTCAAGCAGGTGAACCAATGCAGCAGCTTCTATCTGCTCTTGGTTGTACTCAGGGTTACTTGCCCCGACGTCGGCTTCCAACTCTGCGGCGTGGTGATGCACCCACTCTTCGATAGATTCGATTCGTCCGATTGACCCGACACCGGGGAGAATTCCAACCCAGTTGATAATCATCACTACTAGGAAAATCGTGGAGACGAGAGCGAGGAATCGACGGCCTGCCTTCGGTGTCCCGCCAGCAACACCATCAACGGTGTTACTGAAGAATTCATAGATCATTTCCATCAGGTTTTGCCATCCTGACGGAATATCTTTCACGTTTCGGCCAGCTCGCCAAGCGATGAATATAAGAACAAACCCACCGACCCAGAACATGACCGTTGAGTTAAGAAGTGGGTAGCTGCCAATGTAGGCGACTCGCTCTGCAGGAATCGATATAAATGGGATAGGACCGCCGAGGAATCCAAGACCGAACGATGCACCTAGTGCACCACCGGCTACTGAAACCAAAAGCGCCGCAATTGCGGCTATGGCGATTGCAAGGAGTTTGGGACTATAAAGAAGCTTTCCCAAGCGGCTTGTACCTAATTCTCTTTCGTTCTCTGTTGGCAGTTACCGCCCACTTCGAATAGCACTGAGAAGCCGGAACATGCCAACGAAAGCCGTTAGCACACCCAACGCCAGCCCTATGATTGTGAGGACAGGAGCCGTATCAAATTGTCGATCGAGCCAATACCCGCCATAGGCTCCCAAGGCAATAGTGATACCGACAAACCAGCCGATTCCACCCACTCGCCCCAGCAACACAACAGTTGCGGGCCAGCCACTACTCACACGTTCCGTAGAACTACTTGGCGAACTTCCGTTTTCGCTATTCTGATCCAGCGATTCTGATGCGTCCGACAAGGTAATCCCCTGCTCTAAATGACCGATTGTGCATGCTATCACGAACGACTAAAAATCAAAACGGAAAAATTACCCAACAGGCTCAGATCGAAGCTCATTTTCTTCGACAAACTCGTCGTCAAGCCGAAGGTAAGTCACTGAAACAAACTCGAAATATGACTTAAGACGAACATTAACGAAAAAACCTCGCTACTAACGAGGGCAATATTCGACCGACCAGGGCGCACCACAAACGCAAATTACCAACCTGCTACGGGTTATTCGTCGGATTTCCCGTCGCTGTCTGCCCCCATGTCACCAAGGTCGAGCGATTCGATGAAGTCGGCGAATGCAGAAAGCGTTTTAGCTTCCTCAGTGCCGACCGGACCACCAACATCTCGAGCTGGAGCAGTTGCACCCGTGGCATCTTCGCCAACAACTGCAAGACCGCTTTCCTTGTCAAGGCGAACGCCACACTTCTCCATAACCTCTGGGACTGCAAAAATCTGAACGCCTGCCCTAACAGCAAGCGCCAGAGCATCGGAAGGTCGAGCGTCGATCTCTACTGTCTTATCACCCTGCCGGACCACGATTGTGGCGTAGTAGGTATCGTTTTCCATGCTCGACACGACGATGTGATCGATAGTCCCACCAAGATTTTTGATGGAGTTGTGCAGCAGGTCATGCGTTAAAGGACGTGGAACAGAGACTTCCTGCAACCGAACGGCAATGGCATCTGCTTCGGGAGGGCCGATCCAAATCGGCAGGTATCGATCGATGTCCTTTTGCTTAAGGATTACGACGCGCTGGTGGTTAAGCAAGCTAACCCGAATGCTGTCTATTACTAGCTCCATCATGTCGTGAGCCTCCATCATTACGCCAGTTCGATCCCTTTAGCCTTAAGGTGCGGTACCGCAATACCGAACTAAGTTGAAATAAGATTACACCGAGCTCGCCATGACCGAGCAGTTGGAACGTCACTAATCACCATATTTGTATTACCGACTACGGCTCATCAGAATTCGAATCGTCGACTGCTTCAACCCGGGCAATCATGCGTCGCTCGGCGTCTCGCCGGGTGAGCATCATTCGACGTTCGCATTTTAAACACTTCATCCCAATATCAGCGCCAATACGGTAAACCTCCCAATCGAAGCCACCGCACGGGTGCTTCTTCTTGAGAGTTATACGATCGCCGACTTTGAAAGGAGTTCCCGACATGAGACTAATCAGAATCGATTATCGGATAGTCACTGATTGCGTATCCAACACATCAGGTGCGAGGGAATCATTGATTTGATCACGAAGAACAGTGGCAGCGACTCGTGCCTTGTATTCAAAATCTTCCGGCTTGTCTGAGGCGTAGATAATTCCTCTAGAAGAGCTTACGAGGAATCCGCTGCCATATTCATTTGCTCCTGCACGAGCGTCTTCGGCAACTCCGCCCTGTGCGCCAACTCCGGGAATGAGGAAGTGTGGCTCAGGATGCTTGGCTCTAAGAGCCGCTAGATCATCAGGGTACGTCGCTCCAACAACCAACCCAACGTTCTCCGTTCTAGCCCATCGGTCGGCCATGGCCGCTACACGATTGAAGACCTTCTCACGTCCACTTGGCCCCTCGGTAACAAGATCCTGTATGTCTCTAGAACTCGGGTTTGAAGTGCGACAAACGATGTAGACCCCTTTTCCTGGGTGCTGGAGGAATGGTTCCACCGAATCGCTGCCTTGATAGGCGTAGATAGTTGCGACATCTACATCCCAAATTTCGAACATGGCAGTGGCGTAGGCGGTCGCAGTAGTAGAGATATCGCCACGTTTACCGTCACCGATTATCACGTGGTCTGGTGCGACTTTTCGAATGTGTTGAATAGTTTTTTCGAGAATCTTAAAACCGTCGACCCCCATCGCCTCGTAGAATGCAAACTGTGGTTTGAAAGCTGAAACAACGTCTTTTGTGGCGTCCACGATGGCGCAGTTGAACGCGAGAATGTCATCAATCGGCACGCGAGCAGGAGTAGGATCCAGACCGACACACACAAAACTTTTCATCTTGGCTGCAGCTGCGTCCAGCCTTTCGAACATCGTCTGCAATGGTGGCTCCCTCATATGCGCCTGTGACGAACTATTACGATAGTCGCCGCCACTGAATTATCGCACATCGCTAACGAGTTGTTGGCAAAGCGGCTATCTAGTTCTTGGCTACAGTGACAGTTTTATTCCATAGGCGATGCCCACCTGAATCAGAACTCTCTGATTTCTCACCGATTTATCCTTCAGTTGAATATGACATCCGCACCCGTAACACAAACTCTACTTGATATATACCAGCGTCTTCTCAATCGCACTGGCAATCGCAATTGGTGGCCTGTCAGGTACGATTCGGGCCCAGACGCTGGTTTTGAAATCGCCGCTGGAGCCATCCTCGTCCAGAACACAACTTGGAGCAATGCCGAGCGAGGGTTGGCCAATTTACACAAAGCAGACATTTGGGGTTATACGGCCGTTTACGAAGCTACCGAAGTCGATTTAGTCGAAGCGATTCGTTCATCTGGTTATTACAACACCAAAACAAAAAAACTTAAAGCATTCACCCAGACAATGGTCGAGGAGTACGACGGCATAGACGCAAACCTGTTCGCCCTCGAACTTCCTGAACTACGGAGTCGATTACTCGGTATCTACGGTATTGGAGAAGAAACTGCCGATGACATCATTCTTTACGCAGCCAAAAAGCCGAGTTTCGTGATGGATGCCTATACTCGTCGGATAGTCGACCGACTCAAATGGAAAGTCGGCGGCGATAAATACTCCGACTACCAACGACTATTCGAATCGAATCTCAAACCCGACGTAGAGTTGTGGGGTGATTTCCATGCCCAACTCGATGGTCACGCAGCGAGAGTTTGCCGAAAACAAAACCCACTCTGTGATCAATGCGTTTTACTTGATCTATGTCCAACGGGGCAGAACCACTAACAACAGTGAGTGGGCTAAACAAGAGTGCGATTGGTACTCGGTCATTCTGGTGGCCCCGGGATTGGCACAAGTTCCGCTGCGAAGAAAGAAATGTTCTTGTGTTCGCTTCCGGGAGCAAACTCGATGACTACATTCGTTGGAAATCCAAACACTGAATCAAAACCGAGAGTTACGCTCCCCGGACCGTCATTGATTGCCTGTTCGATTATCTTGAACAATCCGTCGATCTCGTAATACTGATCCATATTCGGTTCGGCAGGCACTACAAAATCGACCGGCTCAGTGCCGTCCGTTTTCACAGCGTTGTCGGCCCAACGAACAGAGTCGACGATATTTTTGAGTACGCGTACCTCAACGTTCGCTCGCTCATAAGCGAACTCGCCTTCATTCCACTGAAACCCGAACTTATAGTTGCTGCTTGGTCGTGTAGCCCAAAGCTCGCGGTGTAAATTGATCCCGATCAGCATCGCCGTTTTTCGATCAATTACAGCGTCGTCAGGAACTATTGACGACGCGTCGCCTTCTATTGTCGCTACCGGAACAGGTGTAGACGTCGGCTGGGGTGTAGCGGTCGGTTTTGGGTCTGACGAGCATGCGGTGAGCGCAATTACGAAAATTCCAACGAATAAAGCCAGCAATAAAGTGCGTTTCATATGAGTTACGATTCGATTTCTCATGCGTCGAAGACGTCGACGCTGCTTGATTTAAACACTAAAAATACATCATGACCAACAGCTATACCGAGTTCACTCAGTGCGTTTTCGGTCAGCTCTACGATAAATTTCTGCCCGACATCTACCTCAGTGAATACCCTGTCGTCGTTCGACCATATCTCGCTAACCACCCCCGTAAGGATATTTCTTGCCGAAAGGTTTTGGGGTTCAGATGCTGCCAAAATGATTTGATTCGCACCTAGTGAAACGACAACTTTCTCGCCAAGGTTCTTATTTTGGTGACGAGTTGAGATTTTGACCCCGCCGACCATAACCGTCGTCAGGTGATCAGTCGAATCACCAATCACTCCATCAAGAATATTGGTAAAGCGGTCGACATCTCCACCTGCGGCAGCTGCGCCTAGCAACAATGCCGAAGGTCTGTCGAAACCTTCAACTTTACCCTCACGTAACAACACCGCTTTAGACGCCACTGAAACGACTTCCGAAATAGAATGTGAGACATAGATCATCGGCATCTCAAACTCGGAATGCACCCGCTTCAAGTAGTTCAGTATCGAACCTCGTCTCGCTGCGTCTAGTGAAGCCAACGGTTCATCCAGTAATAGCAATGCTGGCGAAGTAGCGAGTGCTCGTGCGATAGCCACTCGTTGACGCTCTCCCCCGGATAGTTCACTCGGTCTACGTTCAAGCAAATGGCTCAAACCGAGGAATTCTGCAATTTCGAGCGGGTTTAGTCGACGATCAGCTGTTTGTAAAAATTTCCAGCCGAACTCGATGTTTTTGCGAACGTCTAGATGTGGAAATAAAGCCCCATCCTGATAGACAGTTCCAATTCTTCGATTCTCAGGTTTAACCCATGTGCCTTCAGCACTTGAGAACAGCGTCGTGCCAGCAAGGCTCACCATCCCGCTGGTTGGTCGAATCGTTCCAGCAAGGCAGTCAAGCAAAGTCGATTTACCGGCACCCGAAGGCCCGAACACGGCCGTTATTCCGTTGTCGAACTCTCCAGATATGTCCAGTGAGAATTCTTGACGATCAAGTTGAACGTCGAACGAAATCATCGAGTAACTCCGTTCGAGGAATTACTACTTACGGAAGATCGTTTGAGGAGCCAGTTGTGAATTCCGAGTGCAATCACTCCAAGCACAATCGACACCAAAGCCAGCCGCCAAGCGGCATCCGTGTCACCTGCCGAAATTCTGGTGAATATCGCTGAAGGAACGGTTTGAGTCCGACCAGGGATGTTTCCCGCAACAACGATAGTCGCCCCAAATTCAGAAAGCGCTCTCACAAACCCAAGTAGCGCACCGGCGACTACCCCTCGGTAAGCAAGAGGAAGAGTTATCGTCAGGAACGTGCGAACTGGACCCGCGCCCAACCCACGCGCCGCAATCTCAAGCCGAGGGTCGACACCAGCGAGTGCCGCTGAAAACGAACGAACAACCAACGGAAGCGAAACTATTGCGGCTGCCAATGCGGCTGCAATCCATGTGAACGCAAGAGTCGAGCCGAACAGCGATTCACTAACTTGACCAACCCAGCCGTTTGTTCCCACCAACCACAGCAACGCGTATCCAATTACCACCGGCGGCAATGCGAGCGGTAGCGATACAAAAACGTCAAGTGCAAATTTCCCGCGAAATTGCTTTCGCACCAAAAGCCACGCCACGAACATTCCAAGCGGCAGCGTCACTGCAGTCGCAACAAGTGCAATCTGAAGCGATAACGCTACTATCGAGATGTCTGAATTCATGAATTCGTGACCCTAATTACTACACTATCCACTAGGGCTACCTAGTCCCAAGTTTCTTGGAATCAGATCGAATCCCGCAGACTCGAACACTCTCCTAGTCTCCGGTTCCAAAACAACGTAATTAAGAAAAGTTTGTGCTTCGCGACTATGCTTGGCACCGGTAATTCCGGTTGCAAAGTAGCTAATTTGTACAACATTGGTGTCGATTTCAAGAACTATCTTTAGTGTGTCGGAGGTGATGGCATCTGTTCGATATACGATGCCATATTGAGCGTTACCTGACTCTACAGCTGCCAAAGCCGCTCGCACATCAACGGTAAATATCAACTGATCGGAAATCGCATCCGATACTCCCGCAAGTTCCAGAGCTCGCATTGCATAACGCCCAGCTGGTGCGAGTTCAGGATCTCCGATCGCGACCCGCTTTCCTTGATTCGCTAAATCGGTCAATGAACTGATAAACGGACCATCGTTGCCGCCGATTACCACCAGATCTGTCGAAATCAGTTGCGGAGCATTGTAGAAATCTCCGAGCCCAGCTTCAGTGATCAGCTGTGCCGGCCCATCTCCCGCAAACAGCACTCCATCAGCAGGGGCACCCAACTTCGCAATCTGATTAGCCAGAGTGATCGACCCGCCAAAGCTAAATTCAACCCGCTTCCCAGTCTCTCTCTCGTATATTTTTGCCGACTCGGTCAGGACATCTGAAAGTGATGCCGCCGCAAATATCAGCGGGACATCGTCATGGAAGTTCCCAACACACGATGCGATGAGCCCTACGAACACGAAAGCCAGCACCAACTGAACGAAACAACGAGTCAACAAAAAATCAGGTATCCCCTTAATGAAATTGGCAAGCTCTGATAGAATTCAATTATCACGGCTGGGCGCCGTGATTGATCCACAGAGATCGTATTTGAAGAAAAGCTGTATATGCAGCGGATCAAGAGGCATGAATTTGGTCACAGTGAACGAAGAATACTCCTTCACAAGCTTCTCCAACCTACCCTTCTACACCAAGGTCAACGAACGTTTGCTCGACCTTGCTGAAGTTGGGAAGCAACATAAAATCGTCGATCTAGGTTGCGGAACTGGTGGGATTACCAAGCTCATTCTGGAACGCCTTCAGTCGGCAAAAGACACCGTAATCTACGCAGTAGACCATTCGACAACGGCCCTAAAAGCCGCTGCCGATGAAATCGGCGACCGAAAAGACGTAGCGATCAACTACGTCCACTCCGAGGTGCAGAATCTTGCCAGAGCGGTAAAGGACAAGGTTGACGCAGTTGTCTACTGCAATTCGATCCACTACGTTCCTGACAAGCCGGTGTTGATAGATCAGATCAAGGAAAAACTCGTCCCCAACGGCATTTTTGCTTTCAATACCTCTTTCTATGAAGGTTCTCACCCGGACGATAGTCTCGAATTTTTCCGCAAATGGATGATGCGGTCGTTACGCATTCTCAAACGGGAATATGGGTTGTCAGCCGATAAATCGGCAAAGGTTGAATCTCGAGTGCAGCTGAAAGCTCACGACTATGTCGACCTTGTTGAAAATGCGGGATTCAAGGTGTTAGTCAACGATTTCAACCGAGTCGAGGTTCCCCACGAAGGCTGGCATCACATTTCTGGTTTCTCCGACTGGATAGAAGGAGTAATGCCTGGTGTTCCCCTCGACATCGGACGCGAAACCCTGCAAAAAGGGCTTGGCCAGATTTGGGATGAGATGAATCTCGAAACCGTTCCAAGGGTGTGGCTTTCGGTGAGTGCCGCTAAGGTCTGACCTTAAGCATTTGATATATAAAATGCGAACGTTACATCGCTCTCACCTGTAGCTATGTAATTACGTGCTGACACACATTAGTATCAAACTTCATTCGAAGTAATCTCTCGCGTACATGTATGCATCATCTCTTGAGTGACCTAACTCTCTGGAAACATGATCGATCCACCATTGAATACAGAAACCTCACCGAATGAATCGAGTGACGTGCTTCTTCGACTTCAAGTCGAATTACGTACTTACGAGATACTGGCGGAAATCAGCAAAATTGTTGGCGCTAGTAGCTACCTACAAAATGATCTGTCTAAAGTCGAACAGTTAGTGTCACAAATCGTCGAATACGACGATATTTCTTTCCTTACATACAATCCCGACAAGAAAACTGTTCAACAGTTGTACGACAAAGTAGGTTTCAACGAAGCCGCAGGATTTACTCACTCTTCGGTGGGAAAAATTGAGTTCCCGGTGAACACGTCTGCATCGCTGATCGGACTCGACGAGCGAAAAACTTCGTTATTTGTTTTCACCTCAACAAGTGATATCGAGCAGTATTCCGAAAGCGTAGAAGCGTTCAATTCTGGCTTCCGCACATTCCTCACTATCCCGTTAATTTCAAACGATCATGTAGTTGGGGTTATCCAAATCCGAAGCAAACAACCCTCTGCCTACACCGAGGCCGATACCCAACTGGGCGAGCGCATTGCAAATCAAATAGCCGGTGCTCTAGCCAACTCGCTGGCAAATGATCAGATTCGCTTGCAAGCGGCTGCCCTTCAATCCACAGAGAGTGCGATTGTCATCACATCACCATCTGGAATTATCGAATGGGTGAACGGTGCATTCACGAGACTCAGTGGTTGGTCGCCAACGGAAGCGGTAGGACAACATACGTCGATCATGAAATCGGTCGATCTGACAAATGATGCTGATAACGAAGCCATTTGGAATGCTCTCAACGATGGGAAATCGTGGCGCGGTGTTCATCCTTCACGCCGAAAGGATGGCTCCGAATTCCCAGAAGAACTCACAGTCACGCCAGTTCTGGGACCCGATGGTGAAGTAGCCCACATTGTCGGCATCAAACAGGATGTCACCGACCGTCTTCTAGCAGAAAAAACATTCGCCAACTCACTTCAAGTCGAATCTGAGAACCGTGAACTCCAGCGGGTAGCTGCAGCCCGGAGCACATTTTTGTCAACGGTATCTCATGAGCTTCGAACTCCCTTAACAACCGTTTCAGCGTTTGCCGACATTCTGTTTAACAGTCATTCTGAGAACCTGAACGAACGACAGCGAATGCAATTGAGCCTAATTAGGAAATCATCAACTCAGCTGAGTTCGTTGATAGACGATCTTCTCGACATATCGCAAGCAGACACCGGCCGACTAATCCTCGACAAGTCCTCTTTTGATATTGAAATGATGATCGACGAGATAAGCGATACATCTCGGATATTGCTCGCTACTCGAGAACAAGTCCTTGAGTCCGATGTCAAAACCATCTCCTGTGCGTTATTTGCTGACCGAACACGTGTTCTTCAGATTTATAGCAATATTCTCACGAACGCCTCAAAGTTCTCTCCGATTGGCTCGACAATCCGCATCATTGTTCGAATAAAAGGAAAGAATCTCGCTGTGACGGTGACGGATCAAGGTTCGGGTATATCGAAATCGGATCAAATGATGATGTTCAGTCCGTTCTTCCGCGGCGGCAGCGGCACTGCTCAGCCAGATGGTAGAGGGTTGGGACTAGCAGTCGTTCGATCATTAACCGATCTTCATGACGGCACGATCACCGTCAATAGTAAAAATGACATAGGCACCTCGATCACCGTTACACTCCCCGGTGTAATCTCGGAACCGGTCAACCGAAAGTCGATTCAACACAGTAGTATCCAAGGTAGCCATTGTCATCTTCTAAAGAAGAATTTTCCAAGCTAGCTCAACAACTAGAGAAGTTTCTCCGTTCAAAGCTCAGTAATGACGTTTCAATCACCGGGAGTCTCGCGCGCCTCCATGGCGGATTCGACACAGATACATACGCCTTTTCTATCGAAAATCCACCACTTAATTTCCCGCATGAACTCGTACTACGCCACTATCAGACCAGAGGCGAATCAATGAGAGTTGTGTTCGAGTCAACGATGCAGAGTGTCGCCCGAAATGCCGGTCATCCCGTGGCGCACGTCCCGATCGACTCCAGTGGTCATCTACTCGACAATCGTCCATTCCTAATCATGGAACGCCTTCCAGGGTCAGCTTTGGGTGATCTACTAGGCGATCAGTCAGTACTGCAACAGCTGCCTCAAATCATGGCAAAGTTGCAACTCGGACTGCACAAGATCAATTCATCTGGACTGAAATCTAAGCTGGAAGAATCCGGAGTCAACATTGAGTTTATGTCGCCTCTAATCATGCTGAAGCGAGTCACGGCACTGGCGAATGCTTGCAAGGAACCCAAGCTACTTACGGTCAATTCATGGCTGGTCGACAACTGGCCAAATCAACCTCAGACACCAACGATCTGTCACGGCGATTTCCATACCAACAACATTCTCTACTTGGACGGAAAAGTTACCGGTCTAATCGACTGGGGCAGTCACAAGACTAATTTTGTCGATCGGGCCACCAGAGTCGGATAACGATGCAAGCGCAGCACTTAGGCCGATGATCAATCGACTCATAGCTGAGTACATCGCGATATATCGCAAACAAAGTTCGCTTGATGACACGCTGCTCGATTACTATGCTGCACTACGATCCGCTCATGCTTACGCCAAAGTAATCGGTGACAAACGTGGTGTAGATCTGCCATACGTAGCTGGTGATGGCTATGCTTGGGCTCTACCTCAGCTATTCAGAACGATCACCCGAGTTATAGAAAACACAACCGGTTTGACACTGGAATCGGGTTAATTTCGCAACGGCAGACTACTTACCGTCCAAGTATTCAGCGAGCGTCTTGATGTTGTAAGCATGGCCACCGGTCGCTCCTGAAACAGCGCCTTCCACCTCGATAGCGCAACGCGCCGTATCGATTGAGGTGAAGCAGGGAATTCGCTGCATTACTGCTGAACGTCGAATATGAAAGCCATCTTGCATTGTCGAACGGTCCCCGGTGACCGTATTAACAACAGCACTCACAGTACCGTCTTCGATAATGTCGACAACTGTACGTCCACTTCCGCCTTGAAGGCGTTTTTCGACTTCATTGACCTCGACTCCCATTGCTCGAATCATCTCGGCAGTTCCACCCGTGGCGTATATCGGATGCCCCGCCTTGTCCAGCGTACGAACCAATCCAAGCGCGTCTGCCTTATCAGGATCAGCAATACTCAATAGCACCGCACCACCCTTCGGCACGTTCATACCCGACCCTAACAGCGCTTTTGTCACCGCACCGTCGAATGTCGTGTCGATACCCATAACTTCACCAGTCGACTTCATCTCAGGACCCAAGAAAGTATCGACTCCAGCAAGTTTAGACATTGAGAACACAGGAGCTTTAACCGCTATCAGGTCACGCTTCTTAGCTAAACCGCCGGTGTATCCTTGCTCTTTAATCGTCTTTCCGCGCATGACTTCAGTAGCAATCTGAACCATTGGAATTCGAGTGACTTTGGAAATGAACGGAATCGTTCGGGAAGAACGCGGATTCACTTCGATGATGTAAATCTCAGGATCACCCGATTTACCGTTTACACCGCTGGCGTTGAATCCACGATAGGTTCCGCCACCGGCTACAACGAATTGAATGTTCATGAGTCCGATCACACCAAGTGCCAGACCAATTCGACGTGTGTAATCGACGATGGTTTCGACTTCGGCTTCAGTCAGTGACTGTGCCGGATACACCGCCATCGAGTCACCAGAGTGAACACCAGCTCGCTCGATGTGCTGCATGATTCCTGGTATCAGTACGTCTTCACCATCACATACAGCATCGACTTCGACCTCGAGTCCTGTCAGATAGTGATCGATCAAAATCGTCTGACCTGAGAAGTCTCGCATCACCATCTCGAAGTATCGAAGTAGCTCGGCAGGAGTCTGTACGATTTCCATCGCCCGGCCACCAAGCACGTAACTAGGTCTCACCAAAACGGGATAACCCACATTGTTTGCGACCTGTATGGCACTCTCGACATCTGATGCCATTCCGCCGGGAGGCAGCGGCAATCCGTGACGAGAAGCGACTTTTTCAAAGCGCCCACGATCTGAAGCGAGGTCGATCACATCTGGTGTAGAACCCAGAATGGGAAGATCTGCCACTCCCAATAATTGCGAAAGATTGATCGCCGTCTGGCCACCGAACTGCACCATCGTCGAAGGATTCCCCTCAGGAGTACCGTCGCCTTCGTTCTCGATGATGTCTCGAACGCTCTCTTCATCAAGCGGCTCGAAGTACAGACGATCCGATGTGTCGAAATCGGTCGATACAGTCTCTGGGTTCGAGTTGATCATGACGGATTCGACGCCAGATTTCTGAAGAGCCCACGCAGCGTGAACAGAGCAGTAATCGAACTCAATACCCTGTCCGATACGAATTGGACCACTGCCCAAAACGATCGCTACTTCACGTCCCGAAGGAATAGCCTCATTCTCCTGCTCGTATGTCGAGTAGAAGTACGGAGTCACGGCTTCGAATTCACCAGCGCAAGTGTCGACCATCTTATAAACCGGTTTGAGCCCCCACCCTTTACGCATCGTACGAACCTGTTCAGGCAGATAGTCCGAAAGGGTTCCGATCTGGGAGTCAGAGAATCCCATGCGCTTGGCGCGTCGCATCAGGTCCGGAGTCAGTTCCTCAGCCAGAAGCGTCCGTTCCATATCGACGATTCGCTGAAGTGCTCGCGTGAACCATGGGTCAACACTGGTTTCTAGCGTCACCGATGCAGCCGTACGACCGCCTCGAATTGCGGCGATCAACTTCCATAGTCGATCATCGTCGGCAAGCAAATCAGGTGGACCATCACTACCCCACTCAGGATTCTCCCAAAGCAATGATCCACGACCGTTCTCCATTGAGCGAACGGCCTTCTGCAATGCGGCTTCGAATGTACGATCGATGGCCATTACCTCGCCGGTCGCCTTCATCTGGGTTCCCAGAGAACGATCTCCCGTCGGGAACTTGTCGAACGGCCAGCGTGGGATTTTCACCACACAATAGTCGAGAGCCGGTTCGAATGCTGCAGTCGTCTTTCGCGTCACCGCATTCGAAATCTGATCAAGCGTCTTACCAAGCGCTATCTTGGCAGCAACCCGAGCAATCGGGTATCCAGTCGCCTTTGACGCAAGAGCCGAGGATCGGCTTACACGGGGATTCACCTCGATGACGTAGTACATCGATCCTTCGTCGTCATAGCCAGCTCCCTCACCAATGGTTTCAGCGACCATTTTTGAAGGTCGGTAACCGAGTTGAACATTACAAGCCCCCTTAATGCCGAGCCCAGTAATGATGTTTAGCGACGCAGTGCGAAGACGCTGATAATCCTTGTCGTTCAGTGTCTGACTCGGTGCAACAACGATCGAGTCGCCGGTGTGGACGCCCATCGGATCGAGGTTTTCCATGTTGCAGATCGTGATGACGTTCCCGTCACCATCGCGCATTACTTCGTACTCGATCTCTTTCCAGCCAAGCAACGACTGCTCAACTAGAACCTGTCCTACTTTGCTCGCTGAAATTCCGCCGGTTGCGATTTTTCGCAACTCATCTTCGTTCCACGCAATTCCACCACCGGTTCCACCAAGCGTATATGCCGGGCGAACCACCGCCGGATAACCAATTTTGCGACCGGCTTCAACGGCATCCTCAACAGTCTCAACAGCAAACGAAGGGAGAACTGGCTCACCGAGTCGTGCGAGCAAATCACGAAATTGCTCGCGGTCTTCAGCCATCTCGATCGAAGCTATCGAAGTACCAAGTACCTTGACGTTATATTTTTTAAGAATTCCCGCTTTATCAAGGTCAACAATGAGGTTCAGTCCGGTCTGACCACCCATCGTTCCAATGACACCGTCCGGACGTTCTCTGGCAATGATTCGTTCGAGCACAGGCACCGTGAGAGGTTCGATATAAATACGGTCAGCCATATCCTCATCGGTCATGATCGTCGCCGGGTTCGAGTTGACCAGTACGACCTCGACACCCTCTTCACGAAGCGAGCGGCATGCCTGCGTACCTGCATAGTCGAACTCTGCTGCCTGTCCGATAATAATCGGCCCCGAACCAATAACCAGAACCTTTTTAGGCGTCTCAACCGCTACCGCGCTCGTCAATCAACTCTCCTGTGTGCCAATGGCACTTCTACTAACCGCTCTCTTCCTGTCATAGAGGGAGCTAGAGGGTGGGTGAAATCGTTCACTCAAAAATTACCCGTACTGCGGGATGCGATCTGGCTTACTACACTTTCGAACTTTTCTGCTAATAAATTGCGCCATTATTCGTCGTTTTATCGCCCGTCATCCCAGTCTGAATCAGCCCAATAAACCGATCAAACAAATACTCGCTGTCATGCGGACCCGGCGAAGCTTCTGAGTGGTACTGAATTGTCATGATCGGCATGTCACGGTGGCGAAGACCCTCCACCGTCTGATCATTCAAATTGATGTGGCTAACTTGGAGTTCATCTGGCAACCCAGCAGGGTCAACCGCATACCCGTGATTCTGCGCCGTGACGTAGACCCGACCCGATTCCAAGTCCTTCACCGGTTGGTTACCACCACGATGCCCAAAATGCAGCTTGAAAGTGCTGGCACCGAACGCCCGGGCGATCACCTGATGACCGAGGCAAATCCCCATCAATGGAACCTTGCCAACAAGACCTTTGGCCGTAGCAACCGAACGGCCCAGTAGTTCAGGATCACCGGGGCCGGGTGAAAGCATCACACCGTCTGGGTGATGACCCAGAATATCATCAGCGGAAGCATCGTCTGGAACAACGATTACTTCACAGCCACGCGCTCGTAGCGACCTCAAAATATTCAGCTTCACGCCGTAGTCGTTGACCACAACCTTCATGTAGTTGTCGCCAAGATCGCGCTGCCCAATCCCGCGCTCAACGTCGACCCCCAAACCGCCCTGGCGCGCTCTGCCACGTAGGTCAAAGAACGCTCGTGACCGCTCTCCAGCATCACCATTCCATTCATACACGTCATCGGTCGATACATCGCCAACAACATCGAACTCACCGTAGCGTGGAGCCTTCGCCAGAGTTTCCAGAGCCGATTGAACGTCTTCGTTCGGCGTGATAATTCCCATCATCACACCAGCCGACCTCAACTTGCGTGTGATCGCCCGAGTATCGACTCCTGAGATTCCCGGAATATCATTTTTCAACAAATAATCGTGAACAGTGCCTTCAGAAAGAGGATGCGACGGCTCCTCGCAATCGTCGCGAACTACAAAACCGTTTACCTGAATCCGAGTCGATTCAACATCAGCCTCACTCGTACCGTAGTTTCCGATCATCGGGTAGGTCGGTACGAGAATTTGACCACCGTATGAAGGATCGGTCAGCATTTCCTGATAGCCGGTCATAGACGTGTTGAACACGACCTCGCCGGTAGTTTCTCCTACAGCACCCAATCGCTTTCCCGGATACACCGAGCCATCTTCGAGTACGAGATACATATTCCCACGCACATCGCTCATTGTTTAGCCCCAAGCTTGGCGCCAGAATTCACGCCAACAGCTCCACCACTCAGATCGAACACGGTCTCTCCTTGATAAATCGTCGTCACAACTCGACCCACAAACTCCACTCCAGCTAGCGGACTATTCACGCTCTTCGATTCAAACTGCTCAGGATTCACAACCCATTTCCTGCGGGGGTCGATAATCGCAACGTCTGCCGAGAATCCCTTCTTCAGCGAGCCAAGATCTCGCCTCAAGATCGCAGCCGGACCTGCTGTCAGCGATTCGATCAGGCGTACTACTGAAATCTTCCCTGCATCTACCAACTGGAACACCGATGAAAACGCCGTTTCCAGAACATTGATGCCGTGAGCCGCTTCGTTATATGTACACACCTTGTCGGTAGTAGCGTGCGGAGCGTGATCGGTTGCGATGATGTCGATCAGTCCTTCGCTCAACGCTTCGATCACTGCATCAACATCGGTTCGACTTCGTAGTGGAGGATTCACCTTAGTGTTGGTGTCGTACGCCTGAGAACCAACCGTCGCTGGTACCTCGCCTTTCAAGCCGTACACCCACTCGTCGTTCAGAGTCAGGTGATGAGGAGTGACCTCGGCAGTCACATCGACTCCTCGTTCCTTCGCCGACCGTAAGGCGACGAGAGAACCCATCGTGGAAATATGTGGGATGTGTAGGTGCGCTCTCGTCAACTCAGCAAGTTGCAAGTCACGCACAACCATCACCGTTTCAGCTTCCGCAGGTACGCCAGCAAGCCCTAATCGAGTAGCCACAGCACCTGCACTCATCACTCCACCAGCACCGATTTTCTTATCCTCGGCGTGGTTGATAATGGGCAGTCCTAGCTCGACCGAATACGCGAGTGCCTGACGCATCAGGTTAGGGTCTGCGACGGGATGCCCGTCGTCCGAAAATCCAATCACTCCAGCATCAGCAAGCTCGCCCATCGGAGCAAGTTGCTTGCCGTGCTGACCAACCGAGATCGAGCCGATTGGCAATACCCGAATTGTTCCAGCCAAGGCAGCACGACGCATCACGTCAGTGACTACAGCAGCGGAATCCTGCACCGGATCGGTATTAGGCATTGCGCAGACTGTTGTGAATCCACCGTGTGCCGCTGCACGGGTACCAGTGACTATCGTCTCTTTCCACTCTTGGCCGGGATCACGAAGGTGTGTGTGAAGATCGACAAAACCCGGCGAAACAATCTTCCCCGAAGCGTCGATCTGTTCATATCCAGCAGGTGCGCTGCCTGACGAGTTTTCAGTTACGGATTCGATTTTCCCGTCAGAAATCAGCACGTCAGCAACCCGATCTATCCCCTGTGCGGGGTCGATCACTCTGCCACCAGTTATCGCCAGTTTTCTGGCTGCCAAGAGCATTTCCCTTCTGAAACTAGGCTTCGTCGCCGCCGCTAAGTCGTGATGATTTACCCGGGGCGCAAAGTGTGTAAAGAACCGCCATTCGCACAGCGACTCCGTTCCGCACTTGCTCCTCAACGACACTCTGAGCGCCGTGAGCAACATCACTCGAAATCTCCACACCCTCGTTCATCGGACCCGGGTGCATCAATAACGCGCCATCATTTGCCAAAGCCATTCGCTTCGCATTGATACCCCATCGGTCGGAATACTCTCGAAGACTCGGTAAGTGCCCTGCATCCTGTCGTTCCTGCTGAATACGTAGAGCCATCACCACATCTGCACCTTCAACGGCGTCATCAACATTTCGTGCCAGTTTCAAACCACCGAAGCCCGTAGAGGCATCAAGAGTCGTTCCCAGTTGCCACTCATCGGGAAGCAACGTATTCGGACACGAAACCGTGACTTCGGCTCCCATCTTCTGGAAGGCTAAGATGTCTGAGCGTGCGACCCTGCTGTACAGAACGTCGCCAACGATTGCGATTTTCTTCCCAGCGATGTCTCCCACGTGGGTTCGGACTGTGAACAAATCCAGCAGCGACTGCGTTGGGTGAGCGTGCGTGCCGTCTCCAGCGTTCACCACTGAAGCGTCGGTATGGTTTGATATGAAGTACGGCGCACCTGAGTGCGGATGCCGAACTACGAGTGCGTCGATCTGCATCGCTTGTAACGTTTTCACCGTGTTCAGCAGCGATTCACCTTTCGAAACACTGCTGGCAGATGCCGTTACGTTGATTACATCGGCACCGAGAATCTTTCCAGCCTGCTCAAACGACACCCGTGTACGCGTGGAATTCTCGAAGAACATGGTGATGATCGTCTTCCCGCGAAGGGCCGGGGTCTTGCGAACGTCCCTGTTCGTGATTTCGAGCATGCCCGCAGCACTATCGAGCAGATCAGTGATCTCTTTAGTGGAGAGATCATCCAGATCAAGCAAATGCCGGCGTGGAGTTACATTTGCATCTGCCTTGTCGCCAGAAGTCTGAATGACCTCGGTCGCATTGCCGTTTCCTACAGTGATCGTCGGGTTTGCCATTAGCTCTCACGTCCCAGTACAACAGCATCGTCGCCGTCTATTTCCGTGATTCGAACCTGTACACGCTCGCCGCGTGCAGTGGGAACATTCTTACCAATAAAATCGGGGCGAATAGGTAGCTCACGATGTCCGCGATCTACAAGAACCGCCAACTGGATTCGACTCGCTCGCCCAAAGTCCAGAAGCGCTTCCATCGCAGCCCGAATCGTGCGGCCCGTGTACAAAACGTCGTCGACGATAACTACCGGCTTTCCGTCTACGCCATTTGGAATATCTGATGGCAATAGCGGGTGGCTCGAAGCTACATCGGGATCGTCACGCCATAATCGTGGGTCGAGCGTGCCTACAACAGGCTTGAATCCCTCGATGCGTTCGATGTTTTCAGCGAGGCGGCGCGCCAAGTGCACACCGCGAGTCTGAAGTCCAACTAATACAAGATCGGAGGAAGCACGATTTTGTTCGAGAATCTCGTGAGAAATCCTCGTCATCGCTCTTCGAATATCGTCCTGCGTAAGCAGAACTCTGTCGATCTCGTTCGCCAAATGCACTCCGTTGTGTCGTCCGGTTACGGGCACAAAAAAATCCTTGCCTGCTGACAAGGATCGGTGACGCGTGTTGCGTGACATGTGTGCGAAGAAACCCGTGCGGCGTTTTGCGCAAGCAGAGGCGTCAAAGCGGATTCCCTTGCCAGCCTCACTGGACTGGAATTAAAGGCCCACAAATATTCAGTTCTTAATGTTTAAAGCTACCACTATCCAACATTAATCACAATGTGGAGCGGTTAATAAAAGGCGCAAACGACGAGCCACCGCCTGCCATTGCGAGGGGGATGAATCAATTCATTCCGCTGAGTACAATCATGGGATGAACTCGCCGAATGACCTTAAAAATGCAGCCGATCGCATTCTCTCTCCGCTCGACCGTGCTAATAAATGGCTTAGCCGGGTCGAAATGATCGCCGTTGTGGTTATCGCTCTCGTTTCTTGGCTGGGTGGTCGATTCATTCCTCTACCAAGCGAAACTCACCAGTATGTGACGGCAGAAGGGGTTGTGCTCTCTGAAAAAACGGTCGAGTCGCCTGATTGGTTGCTGAGTGTAGCAATATTCGCCATCCTTTTATTTTTACTCGCTTTTTGGGCAGTCCTTCGGGATGTTAGAGAAAAGCGAAGTAGCCTAAACCGAACAGACAACAACCCTGAACCAACAGAAGCTGAGCAACGTCTATCGATCGAAATTGAAAATATCGAGAGAGTTCCAGCATTCCGTGAAATAGAACGTAATGACGGCTCCCAATTGTGGAAGTTCAAGGCACTTCTAATAAATCGCCAAGAAAAACCTGAAGGGATTGCTCGCGTATGGATGGAAATCAAATCTCCAAAGGGGATCCGCCATGTGGCCACTAATACCTTCTGACCCCGGAGTTACGCAACAGCTTCAATTAGACCATTACGAACCCGGTATACCTGTTCGACTCGACGGTAAGGATTCAAAAAACGTAGAACTCGTGTTTTTAGTTGGACCACATGATGGGGATGAAGAATCAGTGAGGTTGATTGCGGCCGACCTATCAGGTCACAGAATTGAAAAAACTATCAACGAGAACGGTATCCCTGACCAGCTAATGTGGATGGGAACGACTTACATCTAGATAGCGTCTAGGTGCTGACGTGTGACACCGTCGAACGAACCGACTACACCACGCTTGAACAATTCCAATAAAGGTGTTCGTGCGAATGCCGCTCCCTAGGAACTAAAGCATCACCCAATCGCCATCCGTTCCGCGCTCAGCAGGTGCGACCGCTCTCCATGATTTCGGATACAGCTTGAGACCGCAAATGCAGCGCACTGAATTAACCCGACGCTTCCTAACTATCAGCACATTGCAGTGCCCGCACTTCGACAAGTAACGAACCTGCGAACCCCACTGTGCGGTGGCGACATCCACATACCTACGTGGCTTTGCCCCGATCTCGTTGCACACCAACCGAAACTCACGACCATGTGCGCTCGGCTTACTGCCCCACCTAGCGTGAACGATGGCATGCGCAACCTCATGCAACACCACCTGCCGGATATCGTCGTCTTCGCCCATCGCCAGTAGCCGCGAAGATATAGCGATCTGCTTTCGTGACGGCATGTACGATCCGAGAGTGCGACGCATCCGACCCGATACCCTCACCGCGGGTAATTCAAGTTCCGGTTCGTGAGTATCAAGCGTCGCCTTAATGAGCAGGTCGACATTTGCCGCAGTGGGCTTCGCAACTGGTCGCTGCTCAAGATCAAACGCAAGTTGCCTCGACTCGACAACCGAAACCAATCCAGCCCGCTCCGGCGCGAGCGTTACTTGCGCAAGTTCAGCAGCCTGATCGACCACGCGTAGTATGGTTTTTCGAACGGAGAATGAGATAACAGTCGCCCCAGCGCCACTAAACAAAATACATCCAGACGCGAGTATCCAGATTTCCCGCGCAAAATCGCGCCATACCAGAAGATAAATCGAGCGTTGAATCCGTATCCATTAAATACAACGCTAACTAAAACGATCCAACGAAAATGCACTCACGTCGATCGGCGATTCAACCCCGGTCACCAGCGCAGCAGTCGCAATACCCATCGCGGGACCAAGTGCAATTCCCTGTCGACCGGCACCCGTCGATATCACCAACCCCTCAGGGCCTGCAGCGCTGTCGATAATTGGCATTTTGTCGGGAGTCATCGGTCGCAGGCACGCCGTCTGATGAACAAGTTCGGCATCTTCTAAATATGGAAGCATCGCTATCGCCGATCCAATAATCCGGTCCCGTGCTGCATCGCTGGTTCGATCGTCGAACCCCACTTCTTCTTCGGTCGTACCGATCCACGTCAACCCGTCCGACTTCGTGGTTGCGTAATCCTCATCCCACCACAGCGAAACTTTCATTGGAGGAGAAGGCGTATTGAGCCGAACGATCTGACCCTTCAGAGGCGAAACCGGAACCGCAATGCCCAAACCTAATAGCAATTGCGAACTCCACGGCCCCGCGGCAGCGACCACAGCGTCAGCTTCAAACGTCTGAGCGCCAGTCACTACGCCAGTAACCCGGCCACCACTCACATCGATCTCGTTCACCTCGCGGTTCATCATCTGAGCGCCGTTTTGTTCAGCAGCCTGCCACATCGAAAGCGTCAGTTTATAAGGATCAACCTCATACGCCTCACCGATGTACAGTCCACCAATAACATCACCTGAAATACGTGCTTCAATATGACTCAATTCACCAAGACTCAGCCAACGTAAGTCGTACGAATGATCGCTGGCATTTGCCTCGTAAACCCTACGCATCGCGGTGGCTTCCACTTCGTTTCTAACGAGCAGAACAGAAGGCTTGCGAACGAAGTTCAGACTTTCGCCACTCGCTCCACTGCCTGCCAAAACGTCGGCCAGATGCTTATGCAACCCGATTGAATAGGTCGATAGAGCTTCGTAAGCCGGCTCACGGGTTTCGGGGATGACAGGATTTATAGCCCCGAGCGCAAAACCCGAGGCGTGTGATGCCAACGAATCACGCTCGAATAGCGTCACATCATGTCCGTCTTTAGACAGATAGTAGGCGGTGGCGCACCCTGCGATACCGCCCCCGATAATAGCGACCTTCAACTTCGACATCCCGAACGTTGATCCCTCAGTACATTAACAGCACTCGCCATTACCTGCGCTAATTCTGAAAACAGCATCGACAGAATCAATAAGAATGCCTCGGCTAACCTTGTACTTCGAACGCAGCGTAAACCTCGTCACCTCTACGCTGTCGACGTCGCGCTACGCCGGTCTCCGAGGCGACCCTCGATACAGCTCGCGCCACTCGCCTTGAAACATTCTTGTCAAACACACTAGGAATGATGAAATCCTCGGAAATGTGCGAATCAGGAATCACTCCGGCAATCGCCTTCGCTGCAGCTATCTTCATTTCATCGTTAATGGTCGAAGCACGCACATCGAGCACACCTCTGAACAAACCAGGGAAGCACAGTGAATTGTTCACCTGGTTTGGATAGTCAGTACGGCCTGTAGCCATAACGCGAACGTTATCAGGAACCTCTTCAGGCCAAATCTCTGGGTCCGGGTTCGACAAAGCGAACACGATTGCGTCGGAAGACATTTTTGCTACCTGCTCACTTGTCACCAGACCCGGTCCAGCGAGTCCCAGCAACATGTCGACACCCACCAGCCCCTCTGCCAGAGTACCGCTGATGTTATCGGGGTTCGTATTGTCAGCGAACCACTGCTTCATCTTGTTGGTACCGTAGTCTCTGCTTCTATCAAGAGCACCCTGACGATCGTAACCGACAATGTTCGTCACGCCGAAACTCTGAAGAATTTTGGTGCAGGCGGTACCCGCAGCCCCCACGCCTGCGACAATGACTTTGAGATCTTGTGGCTTCTTTTCGACGATCTTCAGCGCATTGATCAACCCCGCAAGTACAACCACAGCCGTGCCGTGTTGATCGTCATGGAACACAGGAATATCAAGTTCGGCTCTCAACCGTTCCTCGATCTCAAAACAGCGAGGTGCACTGATGTCCTCAAGATTGATGCCACCGAATCCAGGAGCGATCGCTTTCACGATACGGATGATCTCTTCCGTGTCTTTAGTGTCCAGCACTATTGGCCAAGCATCGACACCGCCGAACTCCTTGAACAACAACGCTTTACCTTCCATAACCGGAAGCGAAGCGGCGGCCCCAATATCACCAAGACCAAGCACGGCCGTACCATCTGAAACAACTGCTATCGTGTTGCCCTTGCCGGTAAGAGCCCAAACTGCTGCTGGGTCATCATGGATCGCCATGCAGACACGACCAACTCCCGGGGTGTAAGCCTTAGACATATCGTCGCGTGTGGTCACTGGCACACGCGACCTCATTTCGATCTTGCCACCGACGTGAAGTAGGAACGTCTGATCGGAAATGCTACGAACTTTTACTTCCGGTACTGCCTTGATCGCCTCGACAACCTCGATTGCGTGTTCATGGCCTGACGTGTTGACAGTGAAGTCGCGCACCATCCCGCCCGTCGTCGCTTGAACAACGTCAACGCCCATTGCGCTACCTCCAGCAGCACCGATTGCGCTGGTAATTTTGCCCAACATTCCGGGTATGTTCGGATACTCGGATCGAATCGTAATGCTGTAAGCAACACCTGGTGTTCGTACTGCCATATTTGTTCCGCTCCAGATAGCTCGTCAGACGATGCCATCGAGGTGCGATATCGTCCGACAAATTAAAGACTAAATTACGCCGAATACAAGCTGAAACTAGGTCGAATTTCGCTGTGTTCAAAGTGCAAGCGAAGTCTAACACCAGCCCATATCTATCATTTGGTGCCAACACACCAATAAACGGCAATCAGTAACCCGTTGCATAAACCCACCCGTGCAAAACGATTCGAATGGCTCGCTAATACGGTATTCTGGATTGCGAATAATTCGATATTTCAACGGAGTAAACGATGGCAGACGCTGCAGTCCCAAACATTAAAGGGCGATTTACAACCTGTAAACTTGTGAAACGTGAAGAACTCACCGTAGATCTGGTGAAGTTTTGGATCAAACCTGCGCAGGACTACACGTTCAAACCGGGCCAGTACTGCACTATAGGTGTCGATGGCATCGAGCGCCCTTACTCGATTTCCTCCTCTCCGGACGAAGAGAACATCGAGCTCTTCATCGAGATCGTTCCCATTGAACATGGTGGGCACTTAACCCCGCTTCTTGAGCACCAGAAAGTCGGAGCGGAGATGACTCTTCGCCCACGGGCCAAAGGGGTCTTCGTCCTCCAGCCTCAGTTCAAGCACCACATATTCGTAGGCACCGTTACTGGTGTAGTTCCGTATATCTCAATGCTCCGCAAGTTCCTCAACGATCCCTCGTGGCCAGAACCTGTCGATGGTGTCGCCCGTGAGGACTACTCGTTCCACGTCCTCGAAGGCGCAAGCTACGACGATGAATTCGGCTACGACGAAGAACTTTCCGAGCTCGCTTCGAAGCACGATTTCATCCACTTCTACCCTTCAGTTTCACGTCCCAACGACGAACGAAACGCCAACTGGGCTGGCGCCAAGGGTCGAATCAACCTGTTGGTTGAAGACTATCTGGAAAAGCTCGGTGTCAATCCTGCTGAAACCTGCGTCTACGCCTGTGGCCACCCACAGATGATCGAAGACGTCGGAGACCGCATGAAGCCAACCGACTACAACTTCATCGAAGAGCGCTTCTGGAAAGAAGACGAATAGACCGCGTCGCAGACATGTACGCGACCAAGTCAACTGATGATGCCCGGAGCTGACGATGGAGCCAGAGTTGCAGGCTGGAATACCTGTAGTCAGCCCCACAGCGAACTTCATCATGTGCGCTTCAGCCTTATACTGGCGCGTCTAAATATCTACTGAAACATAAATTCAAAACAGCACTAGCATCCGCTAGTAACTAGAGGAATCGCAGAAATGGCAGAACGAATCGGATTTGTCGGACTCGGAATCATGGGCAAGCCTATGGCAAAGAATCTGGTCAAGGCTGGTTACGATGTAACCGTATTCAACCGATCATCCGCAGCAGTCAACGAACTCGTCGCCGAAGGTGCAAAGGCCGGAACTTCATCCGCCGATGTAGCCGCAAAATCCGACATTATCGTTTTAATGGTCCCCGACTCTCCTGATTCCGAAGCGGTGGTTCTCGGCGAAAATGGACTGCTCGAAGGTGCTTCCGCTGGCGACCTCATCATCGACATGTCATCGATCGAACCGGGGGTCTCACAGCGCATTCACAACGCCTGCGCCGAGAAGGGCGTCAAGTTCATGGATGCTCCTGTTTCGGGTGGCGAACCGATGGCAGTCTCTGGCGATCTTGCAATCATGGTTGGTGGTAATGCTGGCGACTTCAAGCGCGCACAACCGCTCTTCGAAGTGATGGGCAAATCGGCTGTTCTCTGCGGCGATAGCGGTGCAGGCAACATTACTAAGCTAGCCAATCAAATCATCGTTGGTGCGAACATACAGGCCCTCGCCGAAGCTCTCGTTCTGGCGACTAAAGCCGGTGTAAACCCCGAGACCGTATTCAATGCCATCAAGGGCGGGCTAGCTGGCTCAAACGTAATGAACGCTAAGGGCCCAATGATGTTCGAGCGAAACTTCAAGCCAGGCTTTCGTATCGAGCTTCACTACAAAGACATCAACAATGCTGCCAAAACTGCGAACGAACTCAACCTTCCGCTCCAGGTCACAGCCAACTTGCAGCAGGTAATGAAGGCACTCGTAGGCTGGGGTGAAGGTGGCAACGACCACTCAGGCATCCTCAGCTACGTAGAAAAACTCTCCGGAGTCACAGTCACCAACAAATAAGTTCGGTGTCCGCTAAAAGAGTAATAAATTACTCAATGAAAATAGAAAACGGGTCGAGCAAGTCGACCCGTTTTCGCGCCTAGAAACGTAGAGCCCAGTCGAACTAACCCTCGACGCCTATCCCTGTCGCCCATAACAACTCAGCACAGCGATCAAGTGCCTGTTCAGAGTCTCTACCTTCGCACAAAATTATCGTATTTCCAACTACCACGAAATCACCATAACGAGCGATCAATCCCCCGCTTGACGCACCAGCGCGACGGTCTGTCGTTCCCTCTGGCCAGCGCGTGTCTCCTGAACGAACCAGCGCATTCTCTCCAGTAACCTCATCCGCGTAACTTATCCCTTTATCAATGGCAGTCACTTGGTTTGGATACATTCGGAGTTCGTACTGGACTGAATTTTGTTCAGGTGGCGCAAAATAGCCCATGTAGGCGCTAGAAGCAGCAGGCAATTCAGCTACGTCATACTCCTTGGCAGTCTTGAAACCGTAGCTCTCGAAATACTCAATCGAAAACTCTCGTTCTGGTTCTGATATTTTTGAAAATGTCGGATCACAACAACTGTCACTGCTGCAAGCAGTGATTACGAAAATCATCAAAGCGGAAACAGAAATAGCGGTTGCTCTGACGCTCATGAGTCGCCTAATCAACCCGCGGTTCGAAATCTTCGTCATCGGAGTCAGTTTCGCCATTAGAAATTTCGCTTAAAAATTGTTCAATCTCATCCGATAGCGAAAAATCTTCCCCTTGGTCAGACATGGAACTGCTCAAATTACCATCACGGTCACCCGATTCACCGGTATCGAGTTCGCGCTCGAACCTCTCCACCATCTCCTTGAGTCCAGGGTTGTCCGTCATAGCCGGATTCACCTGATCGTATTGTTTTTCACCCAATTCAATTTCAGGAAGTATCGTGCTAAACCCGTAGAGTTCGGCGAGTATCTTCAGAATCCGAGCACTGCCAGCGTAGTCATCGTCGAGCTTGAGATACAACGGCAGATGAACCATCAACGAGAGTGTCTCTAGGTTCATATCGGAAAAGATACGCTCGGATATCTGAGAAGTCATCGAAGTCGGACCCTGATACCTCGAGCGCCCTATCCGCACATCGCCAAATCCGGCAGGCGGCTCCCAACCTCGAGCCGAACCTGTCACCGACAGTTGGCGCGAATGTGGCACGGAATCGTACATGCCACCGATCTGCACGTACCGAGTAACTCCCAGTGCCTTAATCAGCTCTATCACTGAATCGTTGAAATCTTCTGAGAATGAATGAGGCTCCAAAAGCTCTAGTAGCACCAGATCGTTAGAGCCGGGTCGTCTAACGTAACTAACTCGGGTATTCGGCACTCGAACCGTCCGTTCTTCGCCCGACAATCGAATCTCAGGACGATACCGTGTGAAATCGTAAAATTTACTTGGACGTTCGAGTTGACCGATTTGTTCAGACGCGTACATCTTGCCGAGCCGTCGCAGCACGATCTTTCCAACATTGCCGACGTTTATCCACGGCTTCAAAATCGCTATGCAGTGCGGGTCTTGAAGCGGTGGATTCGGCATCTCTATTTCGAAATCACCAATTTTCATATTTCCAGTCCTGCCCACAGCATACCGGGAATTTTCGTCCCCACAAAGGCGAATCAGTCCGTTGACACGGTGCTAAAATCCGTCTCATAGCCTATCGTCGAGCGATAAACATCAATCGACGCTCTCGTTTCATTCGACTGCCAACCAAGAACAAACAGGAAATCAGAACTACCTCATGGCAAACAAGTTTGTATTTCTCCCACCGCAATCAGACCTCTTTGCCGAGTGGATTCCCCGATTGCTCGATAGTGCTCCGGGCTGGGAGATCGTCACCCCTACCACGAACGAAGACGCCCTAAAAGAGCTCCCCGACGCCGATGCTGCCTACGGGACTATGACTCCCGAACTCATCGCAGCTGCACCAAAACTTCGTTGGCTTCAGGCACCTGCCGCCGCACCAAATGCCGGCTACTACTTCGACGAACTTATCGCCCACCCAACGAAGGTCACCAATTTCAGGGAGATATATAACGATCATATCTCCGTCCAGATCCTCGGCTACATCCTCAACTTCACCAAGCACTTCAATCTCTACCGCGACCAACAGAATGAACGCAAATACGAAGTCCTTGAATCTCCGTATCACGATATTTTCTTACCTGAATCAACCGTACTGATCGTAGGTGTAGGCGGAATTGGAACTGAAACAGCACGACTTTGCAAAGCAGTCGGCATGCACGTTTTGGGTATCGATGCTCGACGCGATGGCAAGCCAGAGTGGGTCGACGATATGTTCCGCCCCAATGAACTAGACCAGCAGTTACCCAAGGCGGATTTTGTTGTACTGACAATCCCACACACACCGGCAACAGAAGGTCTCTTCGACTCATCGAAGTTTGCGCTCATGAAGAATTCCGCAAAGTTCATCAACATCGGACGAGGGATGACCACCAAACTCGACGATCTGAACGCAGCGCTACGAACCGGCGTTATCGGCGGAGCAGCACTCGATGTTTACGAAATTGAACCGCTTCCAGCAGATCACCCGTTATGGGACGCGCCGAACACGATTCTCACTCCGCACACTGCAGCAGTAGGTGGAGCAAATCTATTGGAACGTCGATATGAAATCGTCGTAGAAAACTTTAGGCACTTTGCAGATGGTGAGCCCCTTCGCAACGAAGTCGATAAAGCCAACTGGTTCTAGTACCACTGCCCCCCTCCTTCTAGCCGCGGCGCAACCTGCGACCAAGTCATCCGATGACGCCCGGAGCTAAATAAGTAATTTGTATAGGAAATTTGTTGAATCGAAAACCGCTAGTAGTCCACGTCGATACAACGGAATCGCCGCTTGAGTTGGAACGAATCGCACTCGCTGGAATCGACTGTGAAATCGTTTCGATCGCCGTTTCTTCGGAAGGCGAAATAATCGAGGCGGCAAAAGACGCTACCGTTGTCCTCAACGATCACTCACCTGTAACCAAGGCGATGGTCGACCAACTCACAAACTGCAAGCTAATCATTCGGTACGGTCACGGCTACGACACCGTCGATGTCGACGCCTGTACAGAAGCCGGGATAATCGTCACCAACATCGCTGGCTCGACCTCTGAAGAGGTTTCCAATCACGCCCTGACACTTCTACTTGCATCGGCAAGAGAAATTAAACGATTCGACCTCGCAACCACTTCCGGCAGATGGTCAGAGGTTTACTCTCGTTCAGCTCTTAATCGAATCTACGGTGAAACCGTCGGAATTGTCGGATTCGGGTGGATTGGTCGCGCCATGGCACGCAAGTGCAGAGCGCTTGGAATGAACGTACTGGTCAACGATCCATACGTCGGTGAACATCTAGCGGTCGAATACAACGTGCAATTCGTGTCGAAAGATGAACTACTCAAACGTTCTGATTACGTAACCCTCCATATCCCTCACCTCGAAGACACCCATCACTTCATCAATGCCAAAGCGCTCGATCTCATGAAATCAACCGCTTACTTGGTGAACACCTCCCGAGGGCCCGTCGTCGATGAACACGCACTCATTTCGGCACTTCAGCAACAACAAATAGCTGGCGCAGGAATCGACGTTTACGAGCAAGAACCTCTGGCTATCGACAATCCACTTCTGAACATGGAAAACGTCATTTGCACTCCCCACGTCGCAGGGTCAAGCAAAATTGGCTGGGAAATCATCCGAAGGCGTGCCGGTGAAGAAGCAGCCAGAGTCCTACGCGGTGAACGACCTAATGTAATCGTAAATCCGGAAGTGCTCGGCCGTATTTAGCCAGATAATTAGCTAGTCGCTGATCACCGCTGGTAGACCGACGTTGATGGTGGGCAACAGGCTGTAACTAGATCTGACCACCGTCTTAAGTAGTCACCCACAAGCCTTTTTCGTCGAACTTCCGTATAATCCCAGCAACGGTCTTGACCCTGGCAGGGCGATCGTGGGTAGAAAAACTCTACTACCCGGTAGTTCGAATCAAGAAGGAGGTGGTCAGTTTTAATGTCTAGTACCAAACGAGGTGTCCTACGCTAAAGTAGGGCGCCCTACCAGTAGGGCACCTCAAGAGTAGGACCACCCGAACAGCAAACGTCTCTGCGACAATGCTGTTCCGGTGGTCCTACTCGCGTCTGCCACCTTTTCCAGAATCAGGCACTCCTCTCATATGGGAGACTGCTGGGTGATGGGACAACCTCTAACCAGCCAAGAACCGACAGAACCTACTCGCTAGTCCCATGATCCGACACTTCACAGCTACCGGCTTCGTCGTTCACGACGATAGCACCTTGCTGCACTGGCACAAAAAAGTTCAGGAATGGCTTCCACCCGGCGGACACGTCGATCCCAACGAAGACCCTGTCCAAACAACACTTCGTGAAATCAAAGAAGAAACAGGATTCGATGTCGAAATCGTACCAACCCAGCAATCGCTCGTAATCGGCAATCTCGATCAGGTTTACGCGCCGCACAGCATCATGATCGAAGATGTCACTGACGCCAAACACGGCAAGCACCAGCACATCGACCACATCTACTTCACTCGGCTCATCGGTGGTGCATCATCTCCGAAAGGTGAACTCGCCACAGATCATGAAGAAACAACCATATGGCTCTGGGCATCCCTCATCGATCTCCAAAATGGAACCTCGTTCAAAACCCCAACAGGCGAGCTCCGCACGCCACCCGAAGACGTCCTAAAACTAGGCTCGGCTGCCATTCGACACGTTAGCGGCGTGTGAGCAACATTCCTCAATCTATTCCCAACGAGTTAAGGCGCCTCAGGGAGAATCCCCGGTATCCAAGCTCGCACAGTCGTACCCATTCCAACCTCGCTGTCAATCTCAATACGACCGCCATGTAGCTCGACAATCGTCTTGACCACAACTAAACCGAGCCCCGTTCCACGTACTCCGTCCATTTGACCATTTTCCGCCCGGAAAAATGGAATGAACAATTTCTGTTGATCCTCAGCTGAAATGCCCATGCCCTGATCAACAATCGTCATTTCTAACACATCGTTTTCTGCCCGAGCCACGAACTCAACGGATGACCCAGGGGGCGAATATTTCGATGCATTTGTGAGCAGATTACTGAAAACCTGCATAATGCGGCCCCGATCACCATTCATCAACGTCGGATTGAGCAGATTGACAATTTCCAGTTTCTGCCGACGTTCATCAAAAATACCCATCACTATGCTCGACAATTCTTCGATGCTCTCCTGAACATCGAACGGAATTCGGTTCAGCGTGAATTTTCCACTCACAGAACGGGATACATCCAGTAGTTCCTCGATCATTTCATCGAGCCGGCGCCCACCTTTGCTAATTAACTCTAGTTGTTCGATTTGCAGAGGCTTCAGATTGTCATCCCTATTGCGCCTAATAATGTCTGAAAACGCCAGTATCGATGTGAGCGGTGTCCGTAGCTCATGCGAAACCGACGATAGGAACTCGCTCCGGGCTTCGTTAAGTCGCTCTAGTTCGTTGTTCTTCGATTCGAGGAAACGAGAAATTTCCCGTTCAGATTCCATTCGAATCCTTTGAGAAATTTCCCGTTTGATAGCGATTATCCGGACAACGTTGCCTTCATCATCAGTTATCGGGGTGGCAACCATTTCCTCCGGGTACTCGGTTCCATCCTTCCGTTTATTAACCAGCGTGCCGGTCCACACTCTTCCACCTAAGACTGTGCCCCAAAGGTCGAGATAAAAGTCATGGCTTTGGTGCTCCGACTTCAGCACACGCATAGTGTTCCCTATCATCTCTTCCGAGCTGTAACCGGTCTCTTCGGTAAATGCATTGTTAATGTATTCGATGATTCCACTAGAATCGATAATAACGATCATTTCGTGCGCGGCATCCATCGCAGCACCGCGAATTTGTAGTTCCTGTTCTTGATGAGAAAGAGAGGTCGTCATCGTATTGAACTCAGCAGTAAGTCGACCAATCTCATCTCCAGAGGTATCAAATAAGCTGATGGATCGATCACCTTTTCCAACACGAACCATAGCTCGCTCGAGTGCCCGAATCGGACGCGTCAAATTTGAAGCACTTACGAACGCTATTGCCAATATCAACGCTGAGCCTACGATTCCAACCCATACAGCCTGCGTCACACTCGTACGCAGATGATCGAAAATCTCAGACTCGTCTTGCTTAACTACAAGCCCCCAACCGAGCGAAGGACTAAATTCAATATACCGGTAGGCAGCAAGGACTTTTACACCACGATAATCTGTGCTGCTCGTGGTTCCGTTTAGACCGGCGGCAGCGGACATAGCCGCCTCGGTGCCAATTTCATATTTAAGAGGTTCGGCAATACTCCCGTCTGCCAATGGATGCGCCAGCGACGAAAGAATCTTATTGTCGTTGCCAATAAGCAGAGCTTCATCAGTCAGTCCCAGCGCTCCATTCGTAAGAATTATGGGTGTAATAATTTCCTCGAATTCCACCCGCAACATCAATATTCCATCAGTGGTGTCCGACCCCGGAGCGGTGATCTATCTCGTAATAACAAGCTCAGGCGATGGTAACGAATCGTGCTAATCCTGCATGACATGCATGAACTCTCCGGTTGAGGCTGGCTCCACGATCGCCTGAAAATGCGCGCCATTTTTCTCTCTCAATCCCAAAACATCAGGATCGGTTGAGACAACGAACAATCCAGTGTGTGCGTCTATAATCACTATCGACTCATACACACCATAGGCATCTCTTATCAGAGCGAGACGTTGCTCCACACGTTGCGCCTGCCTCTCGTATCTTTAAACCCGAGGAGGGATCAGAGGCCGTGCCTGCCCTTGGGCGTAATAGCCCATAACTCAGATAGGCCCCCCTCTTCCCAGCGAATTGCGAACGGCATTTTGGCCCTTGAGGCCGTATCTACGAGGTCGCAAACGCAAACGGCTTGATTTAAAGCTTGCTCACGCCAGCCTCTGGCAAACTCGGGTTTCAGAGGGGGACCCACCACCATGCATTATTTAGGAATCGATGTCTCGAAAGCTACCCTGGATGTTTCGGACCCGTCCGGGGATCGACGGTTGTCTTCAGCAAACTCACGTCCCGGCATCCGCAAGGTCATCAAGTGGGCGCAGGGTAAGCACGCCAGTAACAAGGTGATCCAGTTCGTGATCGAGCCCACCAGCACCTACCACCATGTGCTTTTGGACGAGCTCTCAAACTCCGATATCGCCTTTACCGTCATCAACCCCGCAAGGACCAAGGCGTACTCGAACTCACTCGGCAGGCGTGCAAAGACCGACCGGGTGGACGCCCAACTGCTCGCATCACTCGGACAAACTCAGCAGACCGCTCGGTCACACCAGCCCGAGAAGTTTCAGGAGCAGATCAAATCACTCAGGCGCCACCGGGAATCGATCGAGCAGCAGATTCGCTCCTTGTGCAACCAGTTGGGATCCGCGACCTGCTCCCCCTGGGTCGATCGTGAAGTGCTGCAGAGCATGCGTTCGATTATTCGCCACCTCGAAAAAGAGGTCGTATCGGCAGATCGGAGGCTGGAGCAGTTGATCAGCGAAGACGAGGTCTACTCCACGATCTCAGACCTGCTGCAAACAATTCCGGGAGTCGGCCCCAAAACGGCGCAGTTGATCCTCAGCGAGATGCCTCCGGCCTGGCAGTGCTCCACTTCAAGGGCGTGGGTCGCCTTCGCCGGGGTGTGTCCGCAGCCGTACCAGTCCGGGTGCCTCCAGCTACTCACGACTGTCTCGTATGGGCAGCAGACGTGTGCGGACCGGGATGTATATGGCGGCAATAGTTGCGATGTCGTACAACCCCCCAATCGCAGAACTTGTCGCGAGGCTCAAAGAGCGAGGGAAGAGGGGCAAGCTGATCGTGATGGCGGCCATGAACAAACTGATCCGGATCTGTTACGGAGTGATCAAGTCTCGAAAACCATTCGATCCAACACTCAACACAACACCGAGCATAGCTTGATTTTCAAGACGGCATCTGA
>JABMNN010000123.1 GCA_013204545.1 Chloroflexota bacterium
ATACATCAGGGTGAGCCTTCTCGATCTCATCGAGCAGAATCACAGAATATGAACGACGGCGAACAGCCTCAGTCAACTGGCCACCCTCATCAAATCCGATGTATCCAGGGGGTGCACCAACAAGTCGAGCAACTGAATGCTTTTCCATGAATTCACTCATGTCGAGTCGAATCATGGCATCTTCTTCACCGAAGAGATATTCAGCAAGCTTCTTCACGCTGTGAGTCTTACCAACACCCGTAGGGCCGAGGAACAAGAAAGCACCAATCGGACGCTTCGGACTCTTCAAGCCAGCCCGTGACCGCCTCACGGCTTTTGAGATTACCGAAAGAGCCTCATCCTGACCAACAACGTTCAGACGCAGAGCGTCCTCCATCTTGATCAAACGTTCTTTCTCTTCAACGTCAAGTCGCATCACAGGAATACGAGTCCACATCGCAACGACTTCAGCAATGTCATCAGCGGTAACTTTCGCCTCACCAACACCCGGATTCTGTTTCTTCCAATCCGCCTCGAGCACTTCTATCTTCGTGACCAGCTTTAGTTCGCGGTCACGTAACTCAGCAGCAGTTTCGTACTTCTGAGCTGAAATAACCTCGTCCTTCTCACGGCGAACAGCCTTGAGTTCCTTTTGAGCCTCACGAAGCTCCTTTGGAACAGTCGAATGCTTTATGCGAACACGTGAAGCTGCTTCGTCGATCAAGTCGATTGCCTTATCAGGCAGTTGCCGATCGGCGATGTATCGATCCGCCAACGAAGCTGCCGTCTCCAACGCCTCGTCAGTAATCTCAAGAGCGTGGTGCTTCTCGTACATACCTCGCACACCCCGCAGAATTTCTACGGTCGTAATAGCGTCTGGCGCATCAACAATCACAGGTTGGAAGCGACGTTCCAAAGCAGGATCACGTTCAACATATTTACGGTAATCGTCCTGCGTTGTTGCACCAACAACCTGCAACTCACCTCGAGCCAACGAAGGCTTCAAAATGTTTGCAGCATCAACTGCGCCCTCAGCCGCACCGGCACCAACCATCGTGTGCATTTCATCAATGAACAACACACAGTTACCTGCCGATTTCAGCTCAGCAATCACCTTCTTGAGGCGTTCTTCGAATTCACCTCGGTACTTGGTACCAGCGACCAAGGCACCCATGTCCAGCGTCACTACGCGTTTGCCCTGTAGCGTCTCAGGCACATCACCCTCGACGATCATGTGAGCAAGTTTTTCAACAATTGCGGTTTTACCAACCCCTGGCTCACCAATAAGAACAGGGTTGTTCTTTGTGCGACGACTCAGTATCTGGATAACACGCTGGATTTCACTGTCTCGACCCACAACGGGATCGAGATCACCTTCTCGGGCACGTTTCGTCAAATCGACACCCAACTCATCAAGAGTTGGAGTACGGCTAGTAGTTCGCGCAGATGACTGCCCGCCACTACCGATTGCCCCCTGCCCAGAGCTCTGGTTGGCAATGATACTGTTCGTCTCTTCGCGAACCTTCTCGAGGCTCACACCAAGACTCTCCAATACTCCAGCAGCAACACCTTCGCCCTCACGCATGAGACCGATCAACAGGTGCTCCGTGCCGATGTAGTGGTGGTTCAGTCGTCGAGCTTCATCAACAGCGAGCTCGATGACCTTTTTCGCACGTGGAGTGAGACCTATTTCACCCGGGGTTGGGCGTTCGCCGCGGCCGATAATGAATTCGACCGCGGAACGAACTTTTACAAGCTCGACGTTCAGATTTGAAAGGACTCGGGCAGCCACTCCCTCGGTTTCTCGTACGAGCCCGAGCAAAATGTGCTCGGTACCGATGTAATTGTGGTTGAAGCGTTGTGCTTCTTCCTGCGCAAGCGAAAGAACCCTACGGGCCCTCTCTGAAAACTTTTCAAATCTGCTCGGCATATAGCTTCCCCTCCTCAGGACACTACAAAACTGCAGCCCTGAGTGCTATTCGTTGGCTTCGAAAATATCTCCGAAGTCACCTATGTCGTTTTCTGAATCCTCAGAATCATCAATAGTAGCAATCGCCACTTCATCTGACGGGTCGAGGGTCTGCTTCAAACTCAGACCCAGTCGGCGCCGTTCTGGCTCAATCCGGATGATCTTCAACTCAAGTTCATCGCCTTCATTGACGACATCCCTCGGGTGCTTAATCACCTGATGAGACAGCTCACTGATATGTATGAGTCCCTCAATACCACGATCAATGCGAGCAAACGCACCGAAATTGGCAAGTTTCGTCACAGTTCCCTGTACGGTCTGACCAATGGTGAACTTCGACTCGATTTCGTCCCACGGCTCAGGCTGCAGGCGTCGCAAACTCAACGCAATCTTGAGGTTTTCCCGGTCTACGCGAAGTACGTAAACATCGATCTCAGTACCGACAGTCACAACCTCGTCAGGGCTCTTTATTGGCTCCCACGACAGTTCTGAAATGTGGATCAGGCCATCGGCTCCGCCAAGGTCTACGAAGGCACCAAAATTCGAGATTCCAGCAACACGACCCTTGCGAACTTCACCTTCAGTGAGTTCCTGAACCAATCGTGTCTTCTGAATCTGTTTCCAAGCCTGAAGCGCTGCTCGCTCCGAGAATATGGCTCGATTTCGGCGACGATTCAGTTCAATGATCTTGAACTGAATCGTCATGCCAATGAAGCCTTCTTTAGGCGGCTCGCCGCCAGGTATATATAGCTCTCGGGCTGGACCAACCAGTTGTGAAAGCGGAACGAAACCCTGAACACCTTCAGACTCAACAACAGCACCACCACGGTTTGAACCGGTGATAACACCAGTACAGGCCTCATTGTTGTCCATGGCCTTTTCAAGCACACGCCAACCCTGCTCACCACGAGCACGGTCGATAGACAGAATAGAAGAACCCTCATTACCTTCGGGGTTCACAACATAAGCGATAATCTCATCGCCTATTTTCAGATTGTCTAAACCTTCACCAAGAGATCGCATCTCTTTGGGAGGTACAAAACCCTCCGACTTGTAACCGATGTCGACCAACATGCCCTCAGCCTTGCGGCTCATGACTCGTCCGTCGATAATCTCACCGCGGCGGAGAACCTTAGAAGGAAGATACTGTTCCAACAGGTCTTCCATCGTAAGTTCGCTCTCAGGCTTTTCGGCAACTGCAACTGCGGTTTCAGCCACTGCCTCAGCAGGAGCCTCCTCGGTTGCGGTCTCAGCTTCTGGTGCCGCTTCGACAACTTCAACTGTTGCTTCTACGACCGGAGCGGATTCTTCGGGTGCGGGGGTTTCTGAAACTGCAACTTCATCAGCAACCACTGGGGTCGCATCAGCTACGGGAGCTTCAGTCTTCGGCGCCTCAGGTACTGCAACTTCAGGAGTTGCTGTCACTACGGCTTCGCCCAAACTAACGGGCGCTTCAATATTCTGTTCAACAGGCGACTCCACTTTTGGAGCCTCAACCTGACTATCTGGGGTGTCTGCTGTCGCCAATACGAAATCCTCGTTCAAATGTCATTCCCACTTCTATCGAAGTTGGATATTTCATTATATGAACTGCCTTACCAAACCACAAAGCTAATTGAACTCTACTTTGCCTTCCGAAGGACTCACCACAGGCCAAACGGTTATAAACCGGTGGATACAGGAGTCCCGCCAATCACGCGAAAGTCACAAACTCAATCTATCAATTATTTGAAAAAACTCGCACGGTGCTGTCACTCATAACCACTAGGTGTGCACACGGGAGCAACAACGTGTGCTGTAAGTGTGCCCTAATCGGATTACATGTAAGTTTCGACAATGTAACAGCTGTAAATTCCAACCTAGCCAGCGCTCAACATATCGGTATCACTTTCAATAAAATTGAATGCTTCAATCTGGCATTAACAGTTTTATTGCTGGTAAAACAGCAATATCATCAGGCAAGAAGTGAACCGAAGTGCGGATGTGAGGTGTAATCAGGTTGAGTGCTGAGAATATGATTCGTACGGTCGCAGAAATTTCTGAAGATTCAGGGATCCCTGAATCGGTAATTACGCGCGCTATCCAATCGCGTGAACTCGATGCGCTCAAATCCGAAACCGGCGGGGCAACTATTCAAGAGACCCCCGCCCTTCAAAAGTGGATCTCAGAAAACCACCCTGCACGTATATACGCATCCCTCTCTGGTGACCCCGAAGTTCCGTCTGACGACCGTATGCAACTGCTCGCCAAGCTCCCATATCTTGCTCGGCGATTAGTTGAAGCCGACTATGCAGCCCTAACTCTCGGAAACCAACAAGGGCGTATTGCCGACATGATCGTGTCTGGCATGTCAGAAGCTCAATCGGAACCGATTGCTCATCCCCCAATCGGCAAAGGAGTATTAGGCAACCTCGATCACGCAGAGGCACCGCTTCGGCTCGGAGATATCGCATCTCACCAACGATCGACCGGCTTCCCAGAAGGCCATCCCGATATGAAAGCGATGATCGGTGTGGGAGTCTCGTCTGATAAAAACCAAGATGAAACAATCCGCATCTACGTCACCAGATCTGCCGGACGATTACCATTCACCGCAGAAGATCAGCAACTAATCGAATCACTAGCGTCATTCGCAAAACAAGCACTCGATTTCGACTCGATCCGAAAAGCAGAAACCCAATTACGCATCCGCGCCGAAAATGCCGAAAAAGCCAAATCCGATTTCATGTCGATGATAAATCATGACCTCCGAAATCCAATGGCAGCGATACAAGCGGCCATTGAAATGGTGAACATCGATGAAAACTACTCACAAGCGCAACTAGTTGAAGACATTAAATCATCTCTGGAAGTACAAAGCGCTCTCATTGGTTCTCTGCTCGACATGGCCCGACTCGGCAAAACTGAACAAGACTATGACTTCGAGAATTATTACCCCGTTGACCTTATTAACGCAGTTATCAGGCGTCAGAAGAAATCACAGCGTGCCGTCGGTCGGGCTATCGAATCGGAAGTCGCTGAAAGCCTGCCTGCTATACGCTGCGACCCAGTTCAAATGGGCCGTGTGTTCGATAATCTCGTAACCAACGCCCTTAAGTACTCTGATGGCAAAGTTCGAATTACAACGCAACATAATCTGAATGCCGAAAATATCATGTTTCAAGTGATCGACAGCGGCAAAGGAATTCCCGACTCCGAAGTACAACGCATTTTCAAACCCTTTGAACGAATTATCAAAACCGGCAATCCCATCGAAGGGCTCGGGCTCGGACTAACCATCTGCAAAACAATCGTCGAAGCCCATTTTGGCACCATCACCTACCGCCGAATCGACAAAAAAAAGGGCGGTTCAATCTTTGAAGTCACCCTTCCTGTCGCCAATTGAACAACTGCCCTCAGCAAGCCAAATACATAACCAATACCTAACCCACGACGCACCAATATACGTGCGGCTTCCATGCTTACTTTCACTAATACCTACTGGACAAACTCCTAATTTCATCACACTCTGCACGTGAGCGAGGTATCAGGTAGCGATACTATCGTCACGCAATTGATGGGGGGGGGGGGGGTTGAAAGTAAATCATGCATGGTCGTTGCGTATACGTCACGAACTAGCAGGTGTGAGTTCGCAACGAAGTTAATAGCAGTAATCTCCGAAATACTCTCTGTCTCATTCGGTAAGCATGTCGCGAAGTATCGTTTGAAAACGCCGAGTACAAATATGAAATGCGTATTCGTACAAAACACTCTAATTTTTCTTTCATTCGTAGCAAGCACGTCCAGCGCTATCTGCTTACAGCGTTCATAACACTCGCAACAGTCATTTCGCTTGTAATCACCCTCAACCTGCAGCTCCGAAGTACCGAACTAAAACTACAACTCTCCGAATCAACCGAAGAACTTCGGCTGTTGTCCCACATGGTACTAATGGACGCAGAACACATAGTCGAAGAGCAGAGCGGCACCAGCTCTTATCCTCGCCTCAATAGCGTTACAGCCTCAATATCAACGTGGCAGAAAACGCACGAAAGCGTAATCGCCACTCAGGCCCACCATAAGTCATCGTCCGGCCAGACAACGTCTGGGCTCATCGAACTTCAGCGCCTTTACACAGAAATCAACAAGCAAATCGAGACAATACACGATCTCGGTATCTCAAGTGTGGATACACCAGAGTTCGAACAGCTTCAGACTAACGTCAACGCATACATGGATCAGGTGACCCTCATAAACGAGAGCCGTAACAAAGAATCCGGTAGGTCGTTCACCATAATTGCAGCCCTCTCGTGGGCAGCCGTCGGTACGGTCTTATTAGTCAGGTTCGTCGGATTTCGATACATCGTGATTCCCAGTGCCAGAAAATCAGATGAAAACGAAATAAAAGCCGAAATCGGCCGGCTCGTAACATCAGCAACCTCACCGATACCCCATGCTGTCTGGGAAGACATCGCACAGCAAATATCGAGGCTCGTGCCCTCAGATCGATTCGTAATCGGTTTGCATAATCGCCACGCAAACACCGTCCGAAGAATTTTCGTATCAGGCATAACAAGCGACACACCTACATCGGCCTCGCACCACACATTTACGGAATCCATCGTTTCGCTAAACCTAAAAAAACCTACTCAGGGTTTACTACTAAACAGCGATGAATTGAGGCAACTTACAAAAACCAGCTCTGAAGCACAGACCCACTGGGATCAAGGCTTGAGATCGCTCGTAGCAGGTCTCTTCATTTGGCACGGCGAGGTGATAGGAGCCATCTCAGCGTGGTCGAAACAATCCAATAAATGCGACACCTATGATCGTGATCTAATGCTTGAATTTGCAAACCAGATCGTCGGTTCTGTGGTCGCATCAGATGAACGAGAAGTCGAAGTTACCCTCGCAGAAATGGGGCGTGTACTTTCATCATCAAGAGATTCAGAAGAAGTTTTCTCCGAATTCTTCGATCTACTCACTCGAATCATCTCCTACGACAGGGCTGTTCTCGCCGATATCAATGTCGAAGCATTAACGGCTACCGATAGATTTACACGCGATACCGAACAGCGAGGAGAACCAACTGGAAAAATCTATCACAACAACAAATTGGCAAACGCAATGGTCAACGTTTTTACAAACGACGATGCCCGTGGATTCATATACACCGAGTCAGACCTTGAAGAGATCATCAATATCAGTGAATTGGAACGAGGTCGCTGGGAACAAGGATTCCGATCTCTTGTTGCTGTTCCACTCATCTAGAATGACCGCGTGATAGGCGGAATTAGTCTGCGTTCAATCCAACCCCACGGCTTCGCTCAAAGAGACTTAGAGGTTCTCGAACGCGTCTCCAATCAAATCGCAGGAGCGACATCAGCATTGCTCGCTATAGACCGAGAACAAGAGTCCCGACTCGAAACCATGCGCTTCGAACAAGAAAGCAAGGCACGAACTGATTTCCTATCGATGGTCACTCACGAACTAAGAACACCGTTAACCGCAATTGTAGCGTTCTCCGACATCCTTTCCAAAGCCCCACTCGACGTGATTCCCGAGCGTCAACACGCACACATTCAGGTGATACAGCGAAACAACCGGTTCCTAAGCCAAATGATCGATGATCTACTCGATTTATCCAGACTGGAACTCAATGGTCTCACACTAAATATCACAGAATTTCCAGCATCCAATATGATTGCCGATGCGCTGACCACCCTGAGGCCTAACACCGACGCCAAAGGTCAAACGCTCGAACATTTCAATAGAACTGACAACTTTATGGTCATAGGCGATGATTTACGCCTTTTCCAAGTGCTGCAAAATCTACTGACCAACGCTTCGAAATACTCTGGAGATAACACAACCATAGAGCTGCACACCTATATAGTTTCCGATTCATTGCGTGTGGAAGTCAGCGACCGAGGGATCGGTATTTCTCCTGATGAAATTCAATTTCTATTTGAACCATTCCGCCGGGCAAATGCAGTTCGAACCGGTCCTATACCCGGCATAGGGATTGGGCTCTATCTCGCTCAGCAAATAATCACCGATCACTCAGGGAAAATAGGCGTAGAACCTCGCGACGGGGGAGGCACAACAGCCTACTTCGAAGTCCCTCTATCTGGTCCTGAAAATTAGACAGCCTTCCCCATTTTCAGCCGAGCACCTTTGGGATCGACAATTCAGATTGTACTCAGTCCCACAAAGGCACCATAATTAACGTTTGGCTTACACATAGCGCGTAGCGGTATACATCACGAAAACAATGCCCACTCCAAAGGTTTACATCGACGGTTCTGCAGGTACAACCGGTCTCCGTATTCAGGAACGACTGGCGAACCGCAACGACATCGAAGTAAAGATTCTCCCCGAAGGAGACAGGCGTGATCCAGGACAAAGACGCGCTGCAACCGCCGACGCTGATCTCACGATCCTCTGCCTCCCTGATGATGCAGCCATAGAAGCAGCAGCATGGGCGAAAGAATCTGAAACCAAAGTTATCGATGCCTCATCAGCACACCGCGTGAACGACAACTGGACGTTTGGCCTTCCTGAAATGACGCCCGACCAGCGCGAAAAGATCGCCAGTTCACAAACTGTCTCAAACCCCGGCTGTTACCCAACTGGAATGATACTCAGCATCCGTCCACTCATCGAAAATGGTTTGCTAGGCAAAGACGCGCCGATAACTATCCACGCTCTGTCTGGTTACTCAGGCGGTGGTAAAAAACTTATCGCAAAATGGGAAGACGAACAGCCCGATCTCAAAAACCTGCCGTTCGAATCTCCCTATGCGCTTCATGCCGTCCACAAGCACGTTCCTGAAATGAAAAAGTACGCCGGCCTTACCTTTGAACCACAGTTCATGCCATCAGTCGGACCCTTCATCAACGGAATGCGTCTCGAAATCCCGCTGCACAAAGCAGTGCTCCCAGAAAACGTTACCGCAACCGATATCTGGAAAGTTCTGGATCATCGCTACGCCAACGAGCAATTCGTCAAAATTCACGGAATCGAAAGTGCCCTCGCCTACTCCGACCCCGCCTTCGATCCACGGTCGACGAACGACACTAACCGTTGCGATATCTCCGTAATCCCCAATATCCTTGGGCATGTGATGATCATCATTCAAATCGACAACCTCGGTAAAGGCGCCTCCGGCGCTGCAGTCCAAAACATGAATCTGATGCTTGGCCTCCCAGAAAACGCCGGCCTTAAGGCTTAGCGCCCCCGAACCGCGTGGGAGCTACAGGGAAGAGAGGCTGCGGCGCGTGACTGAGTCGTCCGACGACTATGGAACCAAATGCAAGACTGCGACCCGCCTCTCGATATACGCACTGCGTAACTCCTGAAGCCTCACCTTGAACGGTTCGAACACCCAAGCGCATCGAGCTAGAATAAGCGGATCGTCGCATCCAGATTAGATGCCTATTTTCGAATTATCTAAGGAATAACCTCATTTGCTTTCCGTCCGAAATTTAGCAATCCTCGCAGTAATTGTCGGAGTGGTAGTAGGCATAAGTCTTGCCATGACTCAGAACGGAACAAGTGCCGCCACTTCGTCTACGTCAAACCAATCCACAGCTCCAGATTTCAGTGCTGAACACATTTTGGAAATGCACGGCGAAGAAGCCCTGATCGAAAGTAGCCTCGGAGGATTTGAAGCGATACATAGTGGATTTTCATCCGCACCTGAATTCTTACGAGCCCAACTTGTTGAACGAGGACTCAATGCACCGGAAGGCGCAACCACCGAGGAACTACAGGCTCTACTCGCTGAAGCTGGCGTGACAATGGACCAAATGCACCAGCAATAGTCGACACCAACGGTTCGGCGGAATCACCGACCTTTCTTGTAAACCGCCTATCATCGCCATCAGATTCAATCAAAAAGGGCCTCGGGATTTTTATTCCCGAGACCCTTTTCTAAAACCTATTGCAGATTACTACGCAGCTAATTTTTCGCTGTCGACAAACGACACTTTGCTGTCATCCGCCGTCAACTTGAACCTAGCCACTGCCGATGTAAGTAC
>JABMNN010000124.1 GCA_013204545.1 Chloroflexota bacterium
GCAGCCATTCGCTTGGCGCGCTGTGAGAAATTTGCGCAGTCTTCACAGACGCTCTCAGGAATAACGCCGATGCGCATGAGAATGCTGAAGATCTGGCATCCAAGGCAGAAATCGAAAATGCTCTCTAACGCAGCAGCGATAATTAAACCGCCCAAAACGATATACGCAATTCCGGTCTCGCCGAATATCAACGAGAGAATTGCTGCAGAAACGCTGAACGTGCTTCCGATCGTCGCTGCGAACCGCTTTGGCGGCCCGGCTACGGGTCGGTATGGAAGACCTAATTTTGGAACGATAACTTTCGAAGCTAGTATTGCGAGCGGACTGATTCGTGGACCGGCAGCGACACGAGCGATATACCCGAAAGACAACACGAGAGTTATCCACGGTTGGTCGAGAACGATCGTTGCTACCGCCATCAACACAACACCCGCGCCTACTACGCGAGCGACGCTCGAATTCATCGGGTGTGGAAAGCTGAAGAACCTTGGTTTCGGTTGTGGAGTAACTGGTGCCATTGATTGGTGATTTACGAAATTAGTTATCGCCAAAAAAATCCCACCGCTTTCGAAATGCGAGGGGCGGCGTGCGAGTGCGTGCGTTCGTTCGTTCGAGTGCCTAGCCGATTCTCTTCAGCAGTGATGCAGCGATAGAGCCAGTCGGTGAAAGACGATCAACTCAGTTCATTTAGCGCTTAGCCTAACCCTGACCGGTTCGTGAGCGCAATTCCTATTTGAGTTACGAATTGGCTTTTCTCAAATATTGGTTTTCACTCATAACTTCTGCAAACGAATTACCACGACCTCACATCAGCGTGATTTATGGCCACCAGACGAAAGTGAGTCGGATCGATGCTTCTCGGCTGCATTAGTTTAACATTTGACCCGTACTAATCGACTAACGGTGATCCGTCTGGACGAAGACCCCGTGCAGCCATTCGCTTGGCGCGCTGTGAGAAATTTGCGCAGTCTTCGCATACGCTCGCTGGAATGACGCCCCAGTTGATGAGGAAACCAAATATCTGGCAACCCATGCAGAAGCCGAAGACACTCTCAAGTCCGGCTGCAAATATTAATCCGCCGAGAACGATATAAGCCGCACCGTTCAGGCCGAATCCTAAAGCTAGAACAGCGGCTGTAACACTGAACACTATGCCAATGGACGCCGCAAATCGCTTCGGAGGCCCAGCAACCGGCCGGTAGGGTAGGCCGAATTTTGGAACGATGACCTTCGTGACTAGTATCGCCAATGGGCTGAGTCTCGGTCCTGCTGCCACTCGAGCAATGAAACCGTAAGCAAGCAACAGTGTGATCCACGGTTGGTCAAACATGATCGTCGCCACTGCCATGATTACCACGCCCCCCGCAACTGCTCGGGCCACACTGGCGTTGATAGGGTGCGGAAAACTAAAGAACGAAGGTTTGTTTTGAGTAACAGATGTCATTAATTGATTTTACTTAGAACTAAATTGGCCAAAAAAAACCCCCGCTTTCGATAGGCGAGGGGTGGCGTGTCGGTTCGTATTATTCGTACGCGTACTAACCAGCCATCTCTCCAGAGGTGGAGTTACAACAGAGGCAGTCGGTTAGATGCGTTCGAAGAAATATCATTCGTTGTTCAGCTTAACTCCGATTGATCCGAGTGCGCAATTTCTTTTTGGCTGCCGGACCAATTTCTTTTGCATTTTAGTGTTGCGAACGTTTGAAGTTGGTTTTCTCACACACTTCCTACAAACGTCTTATTCGAGCCTTACATCGACATGTTCTTATAGATGTCAGACGGAAACGAGACGGTTCAATTACTCGGCGTCAACGCTAGGTGGTTGGTGTGGATGGGCCAGTGTCGAGTAGATGATTTGTAGACCTTCGGGTCGAACGGGTCTCCTCATCCGTCTTGATGGGGTCGGTTGTGGCATGTTTTATCTCACTGTCATGACCGGCCCCGTCAGATTTTAAGCCGGTTTGTGTTTGTGTTTGTGATTCTGGTCACCGAGTGCGTCATCTCGAAGCGTGACTGGTGTGACTTGATGGGCTGAGTGCTGGGATCTACTTCCTTATTTCGGTTTTACTCTCGGAGGAGAGAGTGAATGTGTTCCTGTGGTTATACAACCACCTCACATCCTCCTCAGATTGATTTTTACCCAATCGACGCGCTTCCTGCTAGTATCCACGCCATAGCGAACTCGACCCTATTAAACCGGGGCAGAAATCGTCCATGTCGCCTCGGATCACGGAGAGACGCGGTATGGCTAATTTGAACACGAGTCAAATACGTAACGTTGCACTTATAGGGCATAACGGTGCCGGCAAGACCTCACTCGTTGATGCCCTCTTCTTTACTGCCGGAGGAACAAGCCGGCAAGGCAAAGTCGATGACAAGACCAGCTTCTCAGACTACGAGGCGGAAGAACAGCGCAGAGGATCAAGCATTCAACTCTCTGTCCTGCCATGTTTGTGGAAAGACCACCGAATAAATCTGCTGGACACACCGGGCTACCCTGATTTCCGCGGCGACATGCTTTCAGCCGTTCGTGTCGCCGATTCAGTGATTTTAGTTGTGTCAGCGGCTTCCGGTATCGAAGTCGGTGCACAGCAAGCATGGAACTATGTTCAGGATCTAGGCATCCCGACTGTGATCGTTGTAAATAAGCTCGATCGTGAAAACTCATCATTTGAAACAACATGTGCCGAGCTTGCTGAATCTTGGGGTAGGCAATGTGTACCCGTCCAAAGCGTAAAAGGGGATGCGAGTGAATTTAACGCTGTAATGACAGGCGAGTTAGCGGAATCGGTGATTGAGGCGATTGTCGAAGCCAATGACGATATGATGGCGAAATATCTCGATGGAGAATCGCTTACGCCAGCAGAGATTAATTCCGGTCTGAAAGCTGGCGTGTTAAGCCGCGACATCGTCCCGATCTTCGCTGCTTCAACTGCAAATAACACTGGTGCTTCAGAACTACTCGACGCAATCGTACAGCTCCTTCCATCACCCGACGATGTCGAGGCTCCCGTGGTGCCAGAAGGCGCACAGGCAAACTTCGTGTTCAAGACATCTGCCGATCAGTTCGTCGGTAAACTTTCATACTTCCGTGTTTATGGAACGGCTCTGAAGTCACACACACAACTCTGGAACGCCAATAGAGGCGAATCTGAGAGGGTGGGTCAGGTTTACCAACCTATGGGCAAGGAGACTGTCGGGGTCGACGCGGTGATACGAGGCGATATCGGGGTTATCTCACGTCTCAACCACACGCAATCGTTCGACACGCTGTGTGACAAATTGAATGAAATCAAGTTAGGTGGAATTAATCTCCCCGCACCGGTATTCGCACTCGCAGTAACACCGTATGCTCAGTCAGATCTCGACAAAATGGCTGAGTCGCTTTCTAGAATGGTGGAAGAGGATCCTACACTCGAGCTTGAACGAAACGCCGATACCGCAGAAATAGTGCTTCATGGTCTCGGTGATATTCACGTTGAATTAGCGATTGAACGAATCGCTCGTAAATTCGATGTCCACCTGAATACGAAGTTACCGAGCATTCCGTATCGAGAGACCGTTATTGGGCGAACATCTGTCTCGTACAAGCATAGAAAACAGTCTGGAGGACGGGGGCAGTACGGTCACGTTGTTCTTGAGGTTTCACCGGGCGAAGCAGGAAAAGGAATCACGTTCGGGTCGAAGGTGGTCGGCGGTAATGTGCCGAAGGACTACATTCCTGCGGTTGAAAAAGGAATAAGGAATGCTGCGATTGACGGAGTCGTGGCTGGCTATCCTGTGGTTGATGTTGCAGTTACGTTGACCGACGGATCGTCTCATTCAGTAGATTCGTCAGGTATGGCGTTTGAGATCGCTGGCAGTATGGGATTTAGGCAAGCTATTCGAGAAGCCAATCCGACTTTGCTTGAGCCAGTCATGAAACTACGAATTTTGACTCCTGAATCGAGTGCTGGTGACGTGATGGGCGATCTCAATTCCCGACGTGCTCGAATCGAAGGCATGGAATCAAGAGGCAGCGGTCTGACCGAAATTATCGCCGAAGCTCCAGCATCGACGATTCAGCGATACGCAGCCGATCTTCGTTCGCTTACTCACGCTCGAGGTGACTTTACGGCTGTGATGGATCACTATCAGGCTGTGCCGCCGCAGGAGGCTCGAAAAGTGATAGCGGCACGTCAGTCGGGCGAAGAAGAATAAGTGCCGATGGTACAAGTGGGTGAATTAGTCTTGGATCTCTGGGGTAGCGGTAGCCGTCAGGCAGAGATTTAATGCGGGCGACTGAAGCAGTTCAGTCGCCCGTTCGCGTGTACAGGGTTGAGTAAATGCCCCTGCTAGCGCGGTTCACTAAGCCGTTGTTGCCTTTGTTCGTGTATCTTCCCCACCAAATCCCTAGACTTCGATGATTCCGACAAGTGCAAGATGCACTCACATCTGGACGCGTGAAAAGTGTTACCTGACAGCAGGAATGATTGGCAAGATCATTCTGGAAGCATGAATCGCGCTGGTATGAATCGTATTGTCGGCTTTGATCATCTTGGTGTGACGTCCGACGGGTTCACCTGTATTTGGGTTTATGTCGAATCGCGGGAAGTTTGAACTCGAAACGTCCAGTCGAATTCGGTGTCCTTTTTTAAATACGTTAGAAGTTGGCCAGAGGGTAATAGATATTTCCACTGCCTCTCCCGGAGTCATCATTTCAGGCTCGGTCCACGAGTTGCGATATCGAGCTCGCTGAATCGTATCGACTAAATTCAGGTGGTAGCCCTCGGGATAGTCATCGCTCGCTGGGTATACATCGATCAGCTTTACTGTGAAGTCGGTATCGACCGCAGTCGATGAAACCCACAGCTTGATCATCACTTCACCAGTGACCTCAGTGTCGTCTTCCAACAGGTCAGTTTCGAACGCAAGAACGTCTGCCCTGTCCTTGAGCAACTGGTATGGCTCTTCAGCACCGATCCATTGAGGTCCTTCTTTTTGGTGAAACCCGCCAGCGGCGATCACTTCACCTAGGTTATTTCGAGCGAGCGTCCACTGATCAAGGAACTCAGGTACCTCATCGCGTGATGGGCCACCATCTTCTGGCGAATTGATCTTGAACATACCCACGAGTTGACCGCCGATAGTTGGCACAGGTTTTTCTGGGTCATAGGTATATGTGAGCGAGCTATCGTCTTCCATCGCCTCGAACGAATCGAGCGAACCGTCTTCGTGGAGGTAGAGCGTTTGGAATTGAGCGCGCTCAAGCGGCCACTCATTTTCATCACGCCAGTAACCACCGTGATTCAGGTGACCTTCCGCAGATTTCTTGCCGTTTCCAGTGCCCATTACGTAAATGCGAACAGGTGGATCATTCTCAGGAGCAGGGAACCCTTTCAGGTGCTGATCGAAGAACTTCAACCGCTCGACATTGTAGACAGCGTTGCCCCAGACACTTTCAATTCCAGTGTCAGTATCTCCGTGCCACGACCCGGTGGCGCGAGTACCGCCGTGTCACCAGGCTCCGAGAACGAGTCTGGTTGGCGACTCGTTCTGGTGGCTCATTTTGACAAAATAATTGGCTGTAGCCCCGACAAAGTTGTCATACCAACCGCAGGAAACAGTTACAGCCACATCAGCGTGTTGGTCGAAAAACGGCTCCTGATTTGCGGATTCCTGTGACCACCACTCGTCATACTCACCCCGGTAGTAGTAGTCGAATACCGTCTTCTCAAGGTCGGGTGCGACTCTAAGTGCCGTTTCGCCTGGCTTTAGCGGGAATTTTCGAAGCCAATCGCCCATATCCCGCATGGCGTCGAAGATGATCTTGGCCTTCTCGGGATCGTTACCAACCTCGTGACTATCGAGAGCATGAAGGTGTGCAGCTCCAAACATCTGTAGTGACATCGCTCCGCCTTCGCGAGCCTCGTGTCGGTAGATGTTCGTTGGTCCTGCTTCGACCCACATCGCTGCGAGATGAGGTGGCTTTCGTAGTGCCAATTGGGTTTGCGTAATTGCGCGGTGAGAAGAACCGAGAGTTCCGATCTTGCCAGAACACCAATCTTGCTCCGCCAGCCATTCGACGGTGTCGTAGCCGTCGTCACCTTCCCACGGATTAATGGTGTGGTAATAGTGCCCGTCACCCTCCGAACGGAAGCGAGATCGCAGATCCTGTATGACGAAGGCGTAGCCACGCCGGACGTAGTAAGGAATGACTTCGTCCCATTCAGGGGCTGTCTTATCATATGAAGTGCGAACTAGGAGTGCAGGTACCTGCTCGCTTGCATCGACGACCCGGCCATCACCATGGCAAGGCAGAAATATATCGGTGGCGAGACGAATGCCGTCACGCATCGTCATCATCACGTCGCGGAGAGCGTGGACGCCGTACTGAGGTTGGGAGGAAGTTTCTCGTGAAGTTGTCATTGCCGAGCGAGTTTATTCTCTTGGCGGCAGCGCGTCACTGTCGACTATGGGCTAATTACCACTTAAGAAATCTTTGATATTGGAGGCGATTAGTGCAAACAGCAGGATAGCTGCGAGGATCAGCATGAACTTTAGACGGTTGATTTTCAGCTCTTCGCCAGACTTTGAAGCGTCATCTTTGGTGCTTTGAAGTCGCCGGTCTTCTGGTTCAACAGGTGGCTGGATTTGTTCTTTGTCTTGTGGCATTCGAACAGTCTATGGCACTGGCTTCAAGAAACTCGCTGACAAATCGGTCGTTCATCCGCCACTAATGGAATCGTAGATAGCAGTTTCAAGACCTGCAACGATTATCGCCCCAGCTCCTATCCATCCCCACTTTGCGCGATCGGGATTGATCTCATCGTTGTTGCCGGATCGGCCATCAGTGCGGCAATATCTTTGGCACGTTCTAAACGCTGCTCTTTTGAAGCGCTGCCCGGTAGGTTTCGTGGCGGTTCTTTGCGTGGTCGCATGCTTGGTCTCCGTTATAGATCGATGAAGCAACTGTAGGAGTGAACTAGTAGGAATTCTTCTACTGAGCGTTTGCCCGATCAACGAATTCCATGATGATGAACAGGATGATAAGAAACACGACAAGCAGCGTGCTGATCTTCTTCATCCTAGAGTTCGGTGCTTCGCCAATTCCGCGTCCTACGGAGCTGTACGTGTCGGTTTTTGAATTACGAAGTTTTTCGTCCCGCCCAGCGTGAGGCTTGTTGGGATCCGGGGCAGTAGGTGGCGTGGTCAAATCGTCAGCCCTTTCCGCTGATGATCGAATCGGTAACGAATGTACCGATTCGATCATGCCGATATTCTATTCCGTCGGCGGGGGAATAACCGGTAGTGTGACGTGCGACGGGTGTTCGGCATCGTGATAAATCGTCTGGTCGGCGATTGTTACCTCGGTGTCGGTAGCTATTGGATTGCCGCTGTTCAGATTTCGGTTGTATCGCGGAAAATTCGAGCTGGATACCTCAACTCTGATCCGGTGACCCTTCTTGAATAGATTTGATGTGTCCCACATATCGATTTCGAACTGATAGATATCACCGGGAGTCATCATTTCTGGGTTGTCAGTGCCGTTGCGGAACCGTGCTCGCACAATGCCTTCACACAATATGATCGCTTTGCCGTCGCTTTCAACATCAACAAGCGTGGCGGTGAAGTCGGTATCGAGCGCATCTGAAGAAGCCCAAATGGTTGCTGTGATCGGACCTGTTACTTCGATATCGTTTGTCAACGTTTCCGTAGTGAACGTTAGAACATCAGCACGCTTTTCGATTTCGGTACGTTCGCGAGGACCGCAGAGATCGAAGCTCTGGTACTGGGCACCCCATGAAGGCACAGGATCAGCCGGGTCATAGGTGAATCCATCTGACGATTCGCCCACCGATGGTTGAGAGGTCGACATCCAACCTTTGTCTGAAGCAGCGGCATCACCGTTGCTGTGTAAATAGAACTTCATCCAGTTCGTTCGAGCCAACGGCCACTCATGCTCGTACCGCCACTCGTTCGCCCCCATGACGAAAAGCTTGATCGGCGGTTCATCGTCGATACCTGTGTCGACACCCTTTAATTGCTGGTCGTACCAGTGGGTGTGCATGTCGATGATGTCCCACAGCGCACCCTTGCCAAATGTTCGATCCTGATACTCGCCGTTCTCGCCCATTGGTACACGACCCCACGGTGAAATCTGGTGACTCCAGGGTCCGACGATCAACTTGGTCTTCTTACGTGCATCTTCGGTCTGAGCCTGCTTGCTCCATCCGTTAAACAGCTTGAAATTCTCATGCGAAAGCGAATCGTACCAACCGGTGATGAACAGCGAAGGAACCGCCATTTCGCCGTACTTGTTTCGCAGACTGTAGCTGTCCCACCAGTCATCGTACTGCTCGTGGTCGATCACGCCTTTGTAGTAAGGATGAGTGGGAGAAATGATCTCCATCGCCGTGTCGAGCGGCAGTCCTTTGAAAAACTCCATCTGGTCGTAGTGCTTTAGCGACTCGCTCTGCATCGTGTGGCCCAGCATGTTGAGGAATGTAAGCACCACACTGTGGTGGATGACACCGTTTATCCTGTGGTGACCGTAGTTGTCCTGCTGCGAAGCAATCGGTGCCACAGCTTTCAGGTACTTTGATCGAAGAGCTGCCGGAAGTGTTTGTGTGAAGCCGGGATAGGAAAGCCCGAACGTACCGACGTTTCCGTCGCACCAAGATTGCTTGCCAATCCATTCATGCGTGTCGAATCCGTCTTCGTATTCGCAGACGTACGGCTCCCACTCTCCGCCAGAATCGCCACGACCCCGGCAGTCCTGCACAACCACGGCATACCCACGTGCGATGAACTTGCGGGTCCAACCCATGTATCGAGGTTCCTGATTGTCGTATATCGTTCGCAGAAGCAGAACCGGCCACGGTCCATCGCCTTGTGAAGAATCTGGGAGCCAGATATCGGCGGAGAGATTAATTCCGTCGCGCATTGGAACCGGAATGTTCAGCATTAGTCGCCCAGGTTCGATGAGAGGTTCGTACTGAGAAGTCACGCTCGTGTTCCTATGTGGGTATTGGCTGACCGTAGTGAACATCCGTTTGATTTCACCCCAGTAGATGGCAGCATTGTGTGCTTGATTGGGGTGATCTTCAATACCGCAGTACACTCGAAATGGTAGTAAGCTGCTGCCCGAGATTCCTCTTCCGCCGATACGTAATATTTGGAGTAAACAAGAATGGCTTTCAAGGTCGTTATTACCATGTACAACCGCCCGCCGAGCGATTTGACGCTAGGCGTGATTCGTGATGCTGGCATGGAGGTTGAGTACGTTCCGGCGCGGACCGAGAATGAGGTGATTACGGCGGCGAAAGACGCTGACGTGTTGTTGGTTGGAACGGTTCCACACACGACTCGCAAGGTGCTTGAAGCACTGCCGAAGTTGAAGATGGTCGGACGTTCAGGTGTCGGAGTCGATTCGATCGATCTCGCAGCCGCAACCGAGCTTGGAATATGCGCGACGAACACTCCGGGGATAAACACTTCGGAAGTTGCCGATCACGCTATGGCAATGCTGCTTTCGATCACCCGCAAGATTCCTGAACAGAACGCCGCGATGAAAGCTGGTGCATGGTCGGATCGCCCCGCCGAGATCGATGCTTTGCGTGGGCAACTTCGTCGAATCGCCGGGAACACTGTTGGCATATTCGGACTCGGCAGTATCGGAAAGGGATTTGCAAATCGGGTACGTGGCTTTGGTCCTGCGAAGATCATCGCCTACGATCCATATGTACCTCAGACTGCCGCTGATCTGGTCGGCGTACAGATGGTCGATTTCGACACGCTTTTGGCAGAGTCGGACTATCTTTCGGTTCACTCACCAGCAACTGCCGAAACGAACCACATCTTCAACATCGATGCCTTTCGGAAGATGAAGCCGACAGCAGTGTTTATAAATTGCGCACGAGGCCCGATTGTCGATGAGGCTGGTCTTCAGGAAGCCCTTCAAACCGGATTGATCGTTGCGGCTGGTATTGATGTGACAGAGACCGAGCCGTTGGATGCTGAGAGTCCGCTTTTGAAGCTAGACAACCTGACGATTAGTCCGCACGTCGCAGGAACCTCCGACATAAGTGGGATCGCAGGAGCGACTCGCTGGGGCGAGAACGCTGTAAATATACTGACTGGCAAGCCACTGCACGGACTTGGTAACCCGGAAGTTGTAAAGCGAATTGCTGTAATGCGAGCGCTAGGCCCGAGCCGTTGGGATGGTATTCCCGACCCAGTTACTGTGGCGTGGAGTTAGCGATCCGCAGCAACCCATATCCGGTTGCCGTCAGTTGCGACGGTGACCGTTCCTCTGTCTCTGGTTACATATACCGATTCGGTTGAGAGATGATTGCTCAGGCGTGCGATGACATCTTCATGGGGGTGCCCGAATTGGTTTTTTATTCCGGTTGTGACGATAGCAAGCACAGGGTTGACCGCTTCTACAAATTGTTCAGTGGTTGACGTTCGGCTGCCGTGATGTCCGACTTTCAGCACGGTCGACTTCACCGGTTGCCCAGTCTGCATGAGATCGAATTCCGCTCCCGCGGTTATGTCCCCGGTTAGCAAGAAGGAAACCTCGTGGAAATCTAGGCGGGCGACCACGCCTTCGTCGTTGAAATTTGAACAATCAACTACCACGCATCGGGTTTGCAAAATAGTTAGGTTCACCTCGTGGTCGAGTGCTGCTATGAGTCCAGCTTGGGCTGTAACTACCCGATCGTCCCCGCTGGTCAATTGCGCCCAGCTTTTATAGATGTTGGAATCATGCGAAACACCAGAATCGATTATCATCCCAACATCGAATTGTTCTACGATCATTCGAAGTCCACCAAGATGATCAGCATCGGGATGCGTCGAGAGAATCACGTCAATCCGTCGATCCAGTGCTGGTAGGACCGACTCAATATTTCGCACAGCGAGATCGGAATTATCACCTCCGTCTATTAGCAATCTCGCGCCAGACGGCGTTTCGATGAAGATCATGTCTCCCCGATTAGTTTCGAAGAACGTTGCGGTTAGATTGGTAGATGCCGGTTCGCTGATTACGAACCCGATGATCGAAAATGCAGCGACAGCCCAGATTGCAATGATTGGGTAAACCCGGCGGTGCTGCCCGATTCTGCGTGTGTTGCTGCCGGATTTACCGTCATTAATGAGAGCCATCGCGATATTTGTTACGTTTTTGAACTTAACTGAAAAATGCACGGCGGTTTAATACGAAAAATACGAGTGCATACCAGCCGACAACGAATGTAATCGACCAGTGGTCAGCATTAATCGGACCGATTGGTAGCGATGCAAAAAAGTTGGCAACAAACGACATGTAGTTGCGATAGCGTGAGACAGCACTCCCGCAATCGCTATCGGTTCAGAAAAGATGACTCCTGCAAGTACAACCAGTACCGATCCTCCGATGAATAGCGGTAAGACGGGTACGATCAAGAGAGTGCTGGGTATACCCCATAGCGCTAGTTCGCCGAAGTGGAACGCTACTAGCGGAGCCGTGGCGACAGTTGCGGCAAGTGAAACCGCCATTCCATAAACCACCCCTGTAAGTAGTCGTTTTGTGAATGTTGGCACTATTGAGGAGTGCTGGATTCCGTTGCTGGCTCGTGCAGCAAATCGTGCACTAAATAATGCGATACCAAGGACGGCTGCGAAGCTAAGTTGGAACGAGATCGACCAAAGAATTGCTGGGTCGAACGCAAGCATGATCGCGGCTGCAAGGGCAAGAGCTAGTATGACGCTTCGTTGTCTTCCCAGCAGTTTCGCTAGTAGGTAGATCGTGAACATAAATGCTGCTCGGGTTACCGACGGTGTGAGTCCGGCCAGAGCCGCGTAAATCCATATGCTGATCCCGGGTGCTATCAGGTAAAACTGGCGTCTACGCCCGAAAATCTACGCTGACATCGCCATGATGATTCCACCGACCATGGTGATGTGTAGTCCAGAAATTGCAAGTATGTGTGAAAGGCCGGATGCACGAAAATCGGTGATCGTCTCAGTTGGAAGTTTGGTACGGTCGCCCACCAACAACGCTGCGGACAAGCCACTCGATTTTGAATCAAGTGAGTCGGTCAATGCCTGTGAAATATCCGCTCGGAAATCTTCAATAGATGATCGAACTGGGTTGCCGTTTCCGGAACCGATAAGTTCGACACTAGATGTGGAGATGATTCCTACAGCGTCGACACGATCGGTAGTTAGGATGAATCTGCCAGAAACTCGGTATTCGTCACCGTATCGGAAGTCATCGGAGCGCCTCTCTGATCTCGTTTGGTCGTGGACGATCTGTGTATACATCGACGATATAGTCGGAATGTTGATGGTCTACAGGCTCAATCTGTAGGCGAAGTCTGACCCGGTCGTTCGAAGGGGAAGGATCGTTGAGCAAGATACCCTTGAGCAAAACACGTTCTTCGTTTCTTGGAACGTTGTTCCACTGAGTCGGTTGAGGCGACTCTATTCCCGTGATGGCTCGAACCATTCCAAATACTAGAATCAGCAGTAACAATGCTACTCTGACGTGGCTTCGTGTGATCACAGCCGCTAAAACGACCAGACTTGCTGACGCGGGCAAAACAAGTAACTCCACGTTTGTTGGAGAAATCGTAAACGTGCGCCCGATTGCGATTCCGAGTGTGAAGGCGAACGCTACATGGAGTAGTTTCACGGTTGTATAACGTGGTCGCGAATCGAATCAACCGTTGATTGACCAATCCCACTAATTGCCTGTAAATCGTCGACTGAATTGATGAAGTTGTTCGCCCACCACTCGATTATCGAATTAGCGCGAATCTCACCGATTCCGGGCATGGCGATCAGTTGTTCCTTGGTCGCGGTGTTGAGGTCAATTGGTCCTGTAATTGCATTCAATGCGGGGTTCACTGTGTTGTCGACTGTCACGGACGGTCCGGCGGAGTCACCGCCAGAATCTACGTTGTCCGCACCGTTTGTTTGAGATCCAAGTTCTGAGCCTAGAAGCGACGGAACAATAACTTTTGCCCCGTCTCGAACATGCAATGCGAGATTCATCAAATCAGCATTGGCATCTGGCGTGAATCCACCAGCAGCGTCGATAGCGTCATCGATTCTCGGCTCACCATCGAGCGAATACACTCCGGGTCGGATGACCTCTCCTGATACTTGAAAGGTGACAGGGGCGAGGGCAGGTATGAGTATCTCGACGCCAGTTCGCTCCGCGTCTCGACTTACCCACAGTGTGAGAGTAACTGTGATGGCGATCACCCCGGCCAGAGCCACGCCTTTGGCAAAATACCGCAGTTTCCCTCTGGCAACAGGAGGTGATTCTGTTGTATTTGACTGCTGATCACCGGTTTGTTCAACCACTCGTTACGGCTCCATAAAATGCATTGATGCTATGGGGCGTGAGTATGGCACAAGTTAGCGATTCAGCGACCGTGATATCGCCCGAATGTTCAACTTTTGGCTGGTAAGCTGTCCCATCGGGAAGAGTAGCAGCCTAGAATTCATGCCAATTTATACACGCTGAAGGATCGGCGTTATATCCATCTGGCGGAACTGGTACCGGCCATCAATCACAGCACAAGGCATGACTACGTATGAAGATCGAGAAAATTGAAGTAACTACGTTCAAGTCGACATCGAAAAAAATTGACGACACCGACGGTCATACTCACCCTGGGCCGGAACACGATACTACCGAAGCGTTGCTGACTATTACAGACGACGAAGGTAATTCTGGTTATTCATTCGGGTCGCCAGAATCGCTGCGTCCGTACGTAATTGAAAACTTCGTCAAGAAGGTTTTCATGGGCGAAGATCCAATGGATCGCGAGAGGCTTTGGATTAATCTTGCTAAGTGGCAGCGGGGTAGCGGTGCGAATTTAACGGATCGTTCCATGGCAGTTGCGGAAATGGCGCTCTGGGATCTCGCCGGTCGAACACTCAACACGCCGGTCTGGAAGCTGCTTGGCGGATACCGTGACAAAGTTCTCGCTTACGGATCGACCATGTGTGGTGACGAAATTGAGGGTGGACTCGCTACTCCTGAAGACTATGCAAATTTTGCCGAATGGATGGTTAAACGTGGCTACAAAGCCATCAAGCTTCACACTTGGATGCCACCTGTCACATGGGCGCCGAGCGTTGATATGGACATCAAAGCATGTGCTGCAGTTCGTGAAGCCGTTGGCCCTGACTTCCCGTTGATGCTTGATGCGAACCACTGGTATTCACGTATGGACGCACTAAAGCTAGGTAAGGGAATTCAGGATCTTGGGTACTACTGGTACGAAGAGCCAATGGACGAGCATTCGACCGAGTCTTACCGATGGTTGGCAGACCAACTGGAAATCCCGGTTATAGGACCTGAGTACGCCTACGGTAAGCATCACACTCGTGCCGAGTGGATCGCCAGTAAGGCGTGCGATATCGTTCGCGTCGGTGTTGCTGACGTTGGTGGAATTGGACCGAGCATGAAGTGCGCTCACCTTGCTGAATCGTTCAACATGGATTGCGAAATTCACGGTGGCGGAGCTGGAAATCTGGCGGTTATCGGTGGAATTATGAACACCACGTGGTATGAGCGCGGATTACTTCATCCGTTTATCGATCATGATGAGGTCCCAAATCACTTAAATAGCATCGTCGACCCGATGAACGCAGATGGTTACATTCCGATGCCGACCCGGCCAGGATTAGGCGAAGATATCAATTTTGATTACATCGCCGAGCGAACAATCGCGACAAACTAGGTAACGGTCTGAAGGGTAGGCTTCATCACTTATTAGCGTTCTAACGTGAAAATAGGTCTTGTTGCTTGCCCTGCCGTTCGTATAATTGGCAATTGGCCGCATTGGTTGGTCATTGTTAGAGTGCAGTTACTTATTTGAGCTGACACGCCCGCGCTATCTGCGATTTGCTTGAATCCTTAGATCAAGGTGCAGAGGTTGCGGGCGTTGTTGCATATTCAGGAGAGAAATCATGACGCAACAGACCTGGGCATTCCTCGGTGGGGAGCAAATTCCCGAAGAGGACGCGAAGGTAGGCGTCAAGACTCATGCTTTGCACTACGGCACGGCTGTCTTTGAGGGCATCCGTGGTAATTGGAATGGACGACTCGGCAAGGTTTCGATCTTCCGTCTAAAGGAACACTACGAACGACTTCTTCGAGGTTGCCAAATCCTGCGGATCAATCTTCCTTATTCGGTAGATGATTTGTGCAAGATCACAGTAGATCTTCTTGAGAAAAACGGATTCAGCGAAGACGTTTACATCCGGCCACTGGCGTTCAAAGGTGAGCAGCTTGTCGCCAACTTGAACCTCAACGCTGTTGAAGATGAATTCACGCTGATTATCATCCCGTTCGGTTCGTACATCGATAATAACCGTCCACTCAGATGCCAGACGTCTTCTTGGAGGCGACCAATGGATTCTTCGATGCCGACGGGAGTTAAGATAACGGGTCTGTACACAACCAGCATTCTAGCGAAGACCGAAGCACTAGCAGCCGGTTTCGATGAAGCGATTCTTTTGAATCAGGATGGATCAGTTTCAGAAGGTTCTGGCGAGAACCTGTTCATGATCCGTGACGGTGTTATCAGCACGCCCTCCGAGACTGATAACTGCCTCTTGGGGATCACACGCGATTCGATCATTCAATTGGCTCAAAACGAGCTAGGTATGAAAGTTGTTCAGCGACATATTCAACGATCAGAGCTATATCTTGCCGATGAAGTGTTCTTGACAGGAACTGCGGCTCATCTGACTTCAGTTGGGGAGTTGGATAATCGAAAGATCGGATCTGGCGAAACAGGACCTATCACCATGAAGCTTCAGGATTTGTACTTCGCTACTGTTGTCGGCGACCTCGAAAACTATGCCAACTGGTGCACGATGGTTACTCCATCCGGTAATTAGGCTGTAGGGATGGGTTTCTCGTTCTGAGTTCGCGATCATTAAAGCTTTGAATTAAGTAAGGACCGACTAATTGAATACCGACCCTGACGTGGTACGGGATTTGTTTGCGAGTCACTACTTTTTGTTCGCTTTTCTCGCGAGCCTCGGTACTCTTCAGTTTGTAGTTTCGAACTCGGGGACTCGTGGCCTTTGGCTGACCCCGTATGCTGTTATGACCAGATGGCTCGGAGTCGGCCTCATCATCGTCGCTATAGCGCTTTTCTTCTTGCAGCCGTTGTGGGTCGACGGGCCGTGGGCGGCCGGAAGCGTCGAGGCAGATTCGCTCACGCGTGAGTGGGGTAAAGCTAGTTGGGATGAGCTTGCTGGTGCCCGTAACGTCAACGACATAGACGGTGGCCTTGATGGTGTTAAACAGGCGATTTGGTTCTCACTAGCAGCCATTTCGGCATTCGCTGTGTCAGCGATCTTTGGGACGCTGAGCGTCAAAATAAACGTCATTGGTGAGCAGCGTTCTGCCGATGTCCTACAGCCCGAAAATGCCGATGGTCTCGCAGGTTTAGCAAATCGTTCGTACCTTTCGAACCTGCCTGATTCGTTCAGAAACTTCAAATCAGACATTGGTGGAGTTTGGCGTAATGGGATTAACGATGCCGAGGGTTGGAGTGTTATGAAGATGATCTTCGGAAAGTCATCGAAATGAACTCTATCGACGCTGACATTGTTATTTGGCTAAATGGGTTGTCAGGGAATGTAAAAGTTTTTGACGATTTCATTCGCATCACAGCTAGCGACTATCTCATGCCATTGGTGTTTTCGCTCGCTATGCTCGGTCTGTGGTTCTCAGGTAAAACTCCGGCCGAGCGGGTTAGGTATCAGCTAACGATGCTCATGGGAATTAGCGCCCTGTCGATAGCAAACTTCGTAGTTTGGCTAATAAATATCTCTTGGGATCGACCACGACCGTTCATTGAACATGCGGATCAACTGAACCTGCTGTTCTACTCTCCGACCGATCCATCGTTTCCGGCGAATCCGGTAGCAGTTGGCTTTGTCGCTGCGACCGCGGCGTGGTCGATTAATCGAAAATTCGGTTTGTGTATGTATGCGGCAGCGACACTGTTTGGATTTTCACGTTTATATGCCGGAGTCTTTTATCCGACCGACATTGTCGGTGGGGCGATAGTTGGAATCGTAATCTACGGATTTACCACATATCTGCGACGCTTCTTAGAGCCGCTAGTCACTGGCTTCGTGAGGCTTATCCGCGGGTTGTCAGCCGCCTAGCTCGGCGGAATCTGCGCTGCCATTTTCGGCGCGCTCGTTCCAAGAACGGATTGTTTACCTCTAAACTCGGTATGCGTACCCATCTACGCCTGATTCGTGGTTCAACAGTGCGCTCGCGTTGTGGAGATCTTCCTTCCAGAATCATGTCTGGATTTGTTTCGAACAGGTCGATCGCCCCTCGTTCACCGATGAGACTGGAAACGATTTCAAACGCTTGGCTAAGTAATGGCGATCTTGGTGACCGCTCGCTGTGCATCTCTGATGACACCACATGGGCTATGCCACGTCTGATGTAATATTCTGCTGCTCGGCGTGCTCCTGATCCGTTTTGCCCCATAAGACTGCCTGAGGCGATTTGAACAATTACACCCTCGTCTACCAACTGTTGTAGCCGTTTCGGATCTCGCTGGAACACGATGTTGCGTTCTGGGTGCGCAAGTACAGGCACAAGACGTTGAGTGAGCAGACGCCCAATGACATCTCCAACATAGGAGGGCAATCGATTGTATGGTGGGTCGACTAGTAAAAATCTTGTGCGATTAAGAGTTATCGCACTTTCAGAGTCGACAAGATCAGGCAATGAAGTATCGAGTCGATGAATCATGCCAGTGAAAATTCTAACCGAAGGTGAATTTCTACGAACCGTGTCACTTCTTAGTGCTGCATTTAGCGTGTCGGCGAGTTCGGTGACGATATTCGGAGACTGATGTTCGAGCTCCATATCACGATAGTGCGGTGTTGCCACGATAATATCGGTTCCATCACGCGCTGCGGTGCGAGCCATCGCCAGGCTTTCTTCAACCGTTACCGGCCCATCGTCCAGGCCCGGCAATATGTGTGCGTGTAAATCGACTCGTGGCAAGCGGTAAAGTGCCTCTACTATGTCCGGGCAGTCAAGCGGCGGAAAGATTCACCGTACCGGAATCCGTACCCTTTTGCAGCATCGGAATGGCGACTACGCAGCCGTAGATCCATATCGGAACCAAACGACAGTCCTGGTAGCTGGCTCTTGTGTTCAGTGAGGGCGTTGATTTTCGTATCGACAGAATCAGAAACATCGACAAGCACATCAGGTTGATCAGTACCCCAGAAAAAAATGTGCTTCACCTTGTGCGGATCTATCCCATCGATCAGCTGCTCTGGAAAGTGTAAGTGATCTCGCGCATACGGATACACAGCGTCTTGTACGGTGATTCCAACGTGTCGGTGGTCACGGTGCTGGAAACCGTGAATGCGGTGTTGATCATGAGTGAATACAACTTCTGGCCGATACTTACGTAAAGCGTGAACAATTTCACTGAGAAACACACGATCTGCCTCTAGCTCACCGTCGGGATGATCCAGAACTACGATATCGCTTACGCCAATTACATTGGCTGCGGCTCGCTGCTCAGCGGCACGAATACTGACGATACGTTCCGAAGTCATCTCAATGTCGTTGCTGCCGCTGCTACCAGTCGTGCACTGGACATACGTTATTTCGCATCCCTGAGCAGCCCATAATGCTGCGGTTGCTCCTGCACCAATTTCAGCGTCATCTGGGTGAGCGAATATGACCATTGCTCTTTTCGGAACTTCGTCAATAACTTCGTATTTCGTCACCTCGTTAGGCGTCGAAAATGGGTATGTCATGAATTCTCCTGATCGTGGTAGCCGTCCCCTATGCATCGCATAAGGCAACACATCATAACGAGTAACGGCGAAATTCAGTAATTCTAGGAGGAAACTCGGCGAATATCTGAGACGAGATATAGACTTTAGCGTTGCGATTGAATCTGAATATGAGATTCAATTGTTATATGAGCGCAAGCTAACAGTGTCCACGTTCTGAACCCCAGAGCGAAGTAGTATTGGAGATCCCATGTCGGCAATTGCCACTTTTGATCCTGAAATCGCGAAGGTAATTGAAAACGAACAGCGACGTCAGCGTGATCAACTGGTGATGATCGCATCTGAGAACTACACCAGTGCCGCCGTCCTCGAAACTGGCGGATCGGTTCTCACAAACAAGTACGCCGAGGGATATCCGGGTCGACGCTACTACGCCGGATGCGAAAACGTCGACATTAGCGAACAGCTCGCAATCGACCGTGCAAAAGAGCTTTTTGGTGCAGAGCACGCCAACGTTCAGCCTCACTCAGGTTCACAGGCCAATATGGCTGCATTCTTCACGCTCGCTGATCCCGGTGACAAGGTGATGGC